>JBCCHR010000431.1:0-2680 GCA_039028655.1 Bacteroidota bacterium | reverse complement strand
GTATTGTTGCCGGTCTCATGACGTTGCTGTTAGCGTTTCGTATTCTCTGAAGAGTGTTTCACATGCCTTTTATTTTGATATTTCATCCGATGGCCAGCTTTCCGTTATCCAATTCGCGTATTGCCGTAACACCATTCTCGTCCAGAATAAAAACCTGAGACTGGAGTTCGGTAGCCAGGTAATGAGCCAGGGAATGTCCAATGGCATCAAGGTTACCCGTAATGAGGTAGGTTCCTTGCGACTTTAAATAGTCGTTTGCGGCTGGCTCTTTGGATGGCAATGTTTCGTACACGGGTTCCCATCTTCGGCCATTACGATACGCCAGAACCGCGTGTTTGCCCATACCCTCCATTTCAGTGATTACTTGCGTGGCCAATTCAGGCTCTTGGTCCTGAAGATCGATCTGAAGCAGATGAAAATAGGTAGATTCCTGCCCCAAAATTTGAAGCAAGGACGCCACAGGGCTTTGATCGATCGAGATGTTCTCCATTCCAGTGATCGCGAACGTCTCGCGGCTAAGGAGCACAAAATCCAAACGTTTCTCAAGTGCGTTGAGCTCAAAACCATGAGCAAGATTTCGGATCATGGCAAATTGTCGCTGGATCTCCTCCACATTGTTCAGGTCTCGGTCATTACTCTTCGAATCCGTTTGCCAGGCATATATGATTCCGCCAAACTCAAACCCACTTGAGTCGAGCTGAGATTGTAGCTGTTGAAAGGTTTCTTCGTCATTCGGATCGACCGTAAACGTGGTGTCGTTAACCATTTCGAATTGTTCTCCCTGATCAACCATGATCACCTGTTTTCCGTTTTCCGTCAATTCTTGGCGCAGTGCCAACATAATGGGGTTCTGCTCACCAAAAATCACATAGGCTGATGCAGGTTGGTTATCTTCAGTTTTGGAAGCATTGCGTTCCGGAACATATTTCCACGATTGAATGTGAAAGCAATCTTTAATCGCCTTATTGGTTCCGGGTAGCGTCTTATGTGTTCCCAGCTGTTCTTTGATAGAGACCTTGACCTCCACTTCGTAGGGTTCGAAGGCATACACTGGTGCCGAAATCTTCCGCGGAGGATTATCGTCGTAGTAGGCATTCCAATCAACCCGTACACCAAAACTGTCCAGCTTTCCGAGGAACGAATTGAAATAGGCACCATCGTCGACTGCCTCCTTGGGGTGGCGCACTGTTGTAAGCACAGCGTTATTATGTTCTTTACGGTTACTTTGCTTGAAGAAGGTAGCGAGGGTCTTCCCAGGGCCGACTTCGATAAATAACGAATGCCCCTGGGTGATCAATGTACCGATCCCTTTGGCAAACTCTACGGAAGAGACGATGTGTCGCTTCCAATATTCGACAGAGATGGCCTCGCTATCGGTAATGAATTTCCCGGTAATATTTGAAACGAATGGAATCGTAGGTTCTTTGAATTCGATGGTCTCCAGCACTGTCCCGAAATCGTCCAGGATGGCTTCCATCATTGGGGAATGAAAGGCGTGTGATGTTTTAAGGTCAATATGTGATATTTGGTGGTCAGCCAGTTTCTTTCGAACCTCGTCCATCTCCTCTTTTGAAGCAGATAATACAAAGGAACCCGGCGAATTGACGGCGGCAATGGAAGCACCATTGATGATCTTTGGATCGATCTCTTCCAGCGCAGTTCCAACACCGATCATGTCTCCTCGCTCTACCTGGCTCATCAAAACAGCCCGTTGGTTCACCAATCGCAATGCATCTTCCAAGTCGAATACTCCAGCGATGCAGGCTGCCACATACTCGCCAAGGCTGTGACCGATAAGCGCATCTGGTTGAACTCCCAGGTGCATCAACCATTTGGCCAACGCATATTCGAATAGGAACAGTATGGGTTGGGTGAAACGAGTATCATTGATCTGCTCCGTATTTGTGTCGTGGTTGAATAAGATCGATCTGAAATTGACCCCTGAGATCCTTTCCAATTGCCCCAACCCATTATCCAATTGGCTCTTGAAATAAGGATATTGTTCATACAGCGATCTTCCCATATTAAGGTATTGACTACCCTGCCCCGAGAACATGAACACGATCTGATCCTTTTCCTGTAATTCGGCTTGTTGAAGTGTATTGGACCGCAATGCTTGCATCAGCTCATCAGTGTCCTTTGCGACCACAAATTTGCCATAGTCGAATCGTTTTCGTCCCGACTGCAATGTATAGGCCAGATTCGAAATTTGATCCGCGTCCATATGCTCCACAAAACTCAAGAGCTTCGCCTGATAGGCATCCAAAGCGTCGGGCGACTGGGCAGAAAATGTGATAAGTTTTTGTGTGGGTTGGAAGGAAGTATCTTGTAAAGGTGGCAGTTCCTGAAGGATGGCGTGCAAATTGGTGCCGCCAATTCCAAACGAGCTTACTGCCGCCGTGCGCGGTGTGCTACCCTCATGTTTCCATTCGGTGGTTGTGGTATTCACATAAAAGGGCCCTTCATCAAAATCGATGGAGGGATTGGCCTGGGAATAATGCAAGCTGGCAGGAATGGTTTTGTGTTTCAGGGCCAATGTGGTCTTTATGAGGCCCGTGATACCGGCGGCTTGATTTGCCAAAGCGTTTTTTGAAATTGGTCCGGAAGGTTTTGGGCGTAATGAAGCCCAATTCGTAAGCTATTTCAGAAATATTTTTCCCGCTTTTCAACAGTAAAACTG
>JBCCHR010000430.1:0-2686 GCA_039028655.1 Bacteroidota bacterium | reverse complement strand
GTTACGAGGCAACTATGTATTTCTCAATCTTTTAAAGGAGGATGAACCGGTAGTGATCTCAGGGATCAACCATACTATTTCGTCCAATTTTTACGATATGAGGCGATTTATGCCACGTGTGATAGGAGCGGAGCTTCCCAATGAACTACGATCATTCGGAAATTTCAGGATCGTGGGTACTTCCCAATTGGATGGCGACCTGCTAACCACCGACAGCCGCATATTGAGTGCTTTGGGTAATGCCGATATGACGCTCGAAATGGGCAATATTCGCGACTTCGACAACGCATTTTACAAAGGAAGCGCTGTGCTCGAAAACTTTGATCTGGGAGAGTTGGCAGGCACGACCTCCCTAGGCATTGTGAATGCCGACCTCATTTTTGATGGGAGAGGGTTTACCCCCACAACGGTGAATACCACGATCGCGGGACAAATATCCACCTTCAGTTTTGAGGGTTATAATTACCGAAATATCGAAGTCTCAGGAAACCTGAAACAACCCATTTTCGACGGTAAATTAAAGATCAACGATCCCAACCTGATCATGGATTTTAACGGGTTGGTTGATATTTCCAAGGATTTCAACCAGTACGATTTTGATGCCACCATCGAGTTTGCCGAACTCAACAAACTCAATTTGTTTACCCGGGATAGTGTGGCTGTTTTTGCAGGACGGGTGATCATGGACATGCAGGGAACGACGGTGGACAATGCCGTGGGGAATATCGAATTTGTCGAGACCTTTTATCAAACCGCTACGGAAGATTTCTATTTTGACGATTTCCTGATCTCTTCTTTTTTTACTGAAGAGATCCGAACCATAGAGATCAAATCGCCGGATATTATTAATGGAAAGATAAGCGGTCAGTTTTTGGTAGAAGACATCCCGGACCTCTTCCACAACTCCGTAGGAAGCATCTATGCCAATTATATTCCCAATGAGGTAACCAATGACCAGTATATCGATTACGAGTTTGAGATCTACAACAAGATCGTAAAACTCTTCGTGCCGCAACTGGAATTGGGGGAGAATACCCGGGTGAAAGGATCGGTGTACTCAGACGAATCCAAGTTTCAAATGGATCTCCGCTCTCCGGAATTGTTGCTTTATAACAATTACCTGGGCAAGGTAAACGTCCAGCTTGACAATGACAATCCGTTATTCAACGCCTTTATCTCCGTCGACTCGCTCTACACGGGGTCTTATAACCTGTCGGACATCAACATCATCAACAAAACATTGAACGACACGCTGTACATTCAATCGGAGTTCAAGGGAGGAAGCGGGATGCGTGATCTGTTCAATCTGCAACTGTATCACACGATCAACGAACGTGGTAAATCGGTCGTGGGAATTAAACGGTCCAAGATCAATTACCAAAACAATGACTGGTATCTCAACCGAGATAACAACAGTTTGAACAAGCTCACTTTCGAGAACAATTTCAGGGACGTTACCTTGGATTCGCTCACACTGCGCCACGAGAATGAACTCATACAGCTTGCCGGGGTGAAACGCGATTCCACGTTTACCGATATCAAACTGGGCTTTACCAATGTCGACATTGGAAAGCTTGTGCCGCAGGTGGATAGTCTCAATCTTTCAGGTGCCATTAACGGAAATCTCAATATCCTTCGTAAAAAAGGTGCCTATTATCCCAATTCGCAGATCGTGGTGAACGACCTTCAGATGAACGATGTTGAGATGGGTGATCTCAATTTGAATATCGTTGGGAACAACGATCTTACACGATACAATATTACCTCGTCACTCATCAATGATAATGTGGCATCCTTTACTGCCGATGGTAGCGTTACTGTTTCCGAAGAAAACCCAAGCATCGACATGGAAGTGGGTATCAGGGATTTTAATTTGAAAGCCTTCAGCCCATTTGGAGGCGACGTGATCTCCAACATGCGAGGTCTCGCCTCGGGAGCGCTTAAAGTGGATGGTAGTTACAACGCGCCTAATATCACGGGGAACGTAACCCTGAATGAAAGTGGCATGATGGTCCCATACCTCAATATCGATATGGACCTGCAGGACAATACCACCATATCGGTGCGTAAAGGAATCCTGGCATTTTCACCCACCCGAATTACCGATACCAAGTACGACACAGAAGCCCTATTGCGCGGTAACTTCACTCACGACAACTTCAAGAACTGGGCAATGAATCTTACTTTGGAAACCGATCGTTTCCTTGTCCTGGACACGCCTCCCGATGAAGATGCTTTGTACTACGGAACGGCCTTTATTAGTGGTGAATCGTCTATGAGAGGCCCGGTAGACAATCTCGTGATCGATGTATTAGCCTCTACGGAAGAAGGCACCAAATTTAAGATCCCAATCAGCGATGCGACGAGTATTAGTGACGATTCGTTCATCCGATTTATTTCACCGGAAGAAAAAAGAGCACGAATAAGCGGCGAAAAAATCATTCCTGAAGAGGTTAAAGGCCTCTCCCTCAACTTTGAGCTCGATATTGACGAAGACGCCGAGATTGAGGTTTTGGTGGACAAAAAGAACAACTCAACGCTCAAAGGGCGTGGATTTGGAAACTTGTTATTGGAAATTAATACCAATGGAAAGTTTAAAATGTGGGGGGATTTCCTGGTGACCGAAGGAAAATACGATTTCCGTTACGGTGGTTTAGTAGACAAAACCATTGATGTACTTCCCGGG
>JBCCHR010000429.1:0-2696 GCA_039028655.1 Bacteroidota bacterium | reverse complement strand
GCACAAGGGCCAATATAAATTTAACTAACGTGCTCATTTGATGATTGATTTTCTTCTGAATCCGGTACTTCTTTACTCGGAGTATCAGTCGTTTTGATGAATTGAATGCTCAAGGGATATCGGTATAGTTCCCCTCTGTTGGCATGAACCGTTGCACTGATCACTGCATAGAGTTCGAAAACAAAGATGCCGAACAGTACGATAGCCGCCACAAAAAAGAGGGTAATATAACCGGATAGGTTTCGGATCTCGCCCACCGTTACATGGTGTACATGATGGTCCACGGTTTCAGCCAGTGCTACAAAATCGGTAGCGAAAATGGCGAAGAAGGGAATACTAACGATGGCGATGATGATAGCGTATAAGAGGATACTCAATTGAAAGTTGATCGCTTGTCTACCATGCTCGTCAACAAATGGCTTCTCCTTATTTAAGGTCCAAAGAAGGAGGGGAGCCAGGAAATTTCCGAAGGGGAAAAAGTACTTCGAGAAGGTCGACAGGTGGATCAACGCCGCTACGTTTTTGTGATTTTCTGAAGGATTGGTTTCCATTGAATAATAGTTTCTTATGCAAATATATGTCTTTTAGCAGGTATTATGTTACGCATAGTACTGAAATTTAACATTATATTAACAAATTGTCGATTGAGTTATTTTGAATATTTTTGCCATGGAACCTTGTAAATACAAGTAACAGACGTCGCTATGAATCTGAAAACCTTATTACTGATCGCTACTTTATGTTGTGGCTTTCACATCCAGGCACAGATCGTAAACATCCCGGATGCCAACTTTAAAAACGCGCTGGTCAACGAACTTGTGGTCGACACCAATGGTGATGGAACGCCCAATGCGGATGCCGACACCAATGATGATGGTGAGATACAAGAGAGTGAGGCAGAAGCCGTACTCAGACTATATATAAGAGACATGGGTATCGCCGATATGGAAGGCATGCAAAGCTTTGTCAATCTAATAAGGCTATCGGCATCTTTTAATGAGTTTACCTCTATCGATGTTTCCAACTGTTCTCAGCTCGAAGACCTTTTTGTAGCCCAGGGTGATCTTGGCGCTTTGGACGTTTCGGCCAACACCCAGTTGGAAGTACTGGGTTGCAATTCAAACTCCATTAATAATTTGGTCTTGGGCAATCTACCCAATTTGCGTTGGATCAATGCAAGTTCCAATCCAATTAGCAGCTTGGATCTCACGCAACTTCCAGCATTGACCAATCTGGATATTTCGAATATGTCGCTAAGTAGTATCGACGTAACGCAGAACCCACTGCTGGACCGATTTCTGATAAGTTCGAACAACCTGAACAGCATAGACGTATCCCAAAACCCACTACTTAACTTTTTTCAATGTGGCGGAAACAATTTATCCACGATAGATATCTCGCAGAATTTGGTGCTGGAGCGATTTGATTGTGGGAACAACAACTTGAGTAGCCTTGATGTAACACAAAACATCGAACTTACCTCCTTATCTTTTGGGTTCAACTCTATTAGTTCGATCGACCTGTCGCAGAACCCCAATCTGGAAAGCCTGAATTGTTTTGTAAACAACCTCACGGCCCTGGATGTATCCCTCAATCAGGCGTTGGACCTAATTCAGTGCAGTGACAACCAGCTAACCAGTCTCGACCTTACCCAGAATCCGCTACTGGAACGACTCCAGCTTGCGGATAATAATTTGCAGGAAATGGACTTGTCCAACAATCCCTTGTTGTTCAATATCTATTTGTATGAAAATAACCTGAAGGAATTGAATATCGCCAATGGAGCGAATCAAAATCTGCAGGATATGTTTGTGTACGACAATCCCGACCTGCTTTGTATCGAAGTGGACGATGTGGTTTATGCCAATGAGCAGGAGTGCGATCTTCCTGGTGTAGACGGGTGGTGCAAGGACGAAACGGCGGAATACAGTTTGAAGTGCGGCCTGGGAACCGACGAATTTGAGCTGGCGAACGTTCAGTTGGTGCCCAATCCAGCGAGGGATGTGGTCTTGGTCCGTAGCGAACAACCACTTGAATCCATACAACTCATCAACGCAAACGGCCGGATGATTTCAGAAATAAAAAACACGGATCGCATTGATGTTTCGGATCTGGCTTCGGGAATATACTTTCTCAAGGTTGTTTCGAACAATGCTGTACATACTATAAAACTAATCGTCGAGTAAATGCCACTATCTCCTTCTAAGATTAATACGTTCACCATGTTCAAACTGCCCTCCGCATATTTCTGCGGTGTACGGGTACGAACACTCACCGACCAACAATGTGTGACCTCAGTGCGACACCGTTGGATCAATCAAAATCCGTTTCGATCCATGTTTTGGGCGGTTCAGGGAATGGCTGCCGAATTAAGCACCGGCGCCTTGGTGATCTCTTGCATCAAAGACAGTGGCAAGAACATTTCGATGCTGGTGGCCAACAACAGGGCTACTTTCTCTAAAAAGGCGACCGGGAGGATCCGGTTTACCTGCAATGACGGGTTGGCCATTCGGGAGGCCATAGCGCGTGCCGTAGCCACGGGAGAAGGCCAGACCTGCTGGATGTCTTCCGTAGGGATCAACAAAGACGTGAACCATACTGAGGGCGATGGTAGTGAGAGTACACCACAGAAACACAGTGGGACTGGAAGAAGAAGTTCTTTGGACCATGCCGTACGTTCACCACCCAAACCAAAG
>JBCCHR010000428.1:0-2700 GCA_039028655.1 Bacteroidota bacterium | reverse complement strand
TCGTCTTCTGCGACCTTTCTTCTCTGTCGTCTCGTCCGGCTTCTTCTCTTCCTTCTTCTTTTCCGGTTTTTTGAATTGGGAAAGATCGATCTTCTTACCGGTAAAAATGAAAACCCAGTACCAGAAACTGGATGGGCCCAATTTTACCGGTAAGAAGATCGATCTTTCCCAATTCAAAAAACCGGAAAAGAAGAAGGAAGAGAAGAAGCCGGACGAGAAGACAGAGAAGAAAGGTCGCAGAAGAAGAATAAGTAAAGAACCTTCCCGCGGCGGAGGTGGATACCGAGATTCCAGAGGAAGAGGAAAAGGACGTACCCACATTCCGAAGGAAGAACCCAGCGAGGAAGAAGTACAAAAGCAAGTGCGGGAGACCCTGGAGAAACTTCAAGGGAAATCCTCCAAAGGAAAAGGTGCCAAGTACCGTCGTGAGAAGCGAGATGTCCATCGTCAAAAGACCGAGGACGAACAGGCATTGCAGGATCTGGAAAGCAAGATCCTGAAGGTGACCGAATTTGTTACGGTCAGCGAGGTGGCGACCATGATGAACGTGCCGGTAACGCAGGTTATTTCAGCCTGTATGTCGCTGGGGATGATGGTGACTATGAATCAGCGTTTGGATGCTGAAACCCTTACCATCGTTGCCGACGAGTTTGGTTTCTCGATCGAGTTTGTTACCGCCGATATCGAAGAGGCGGTTCAGGAAGAGGCCGACGATCCGAAGGACCTCGAACCACGAGCCCCGATCATTACGGTGATGGGTCATGTGGACCACGGGAAGACATCCTTGCTTGACTACATTCGAGAAGAAAATGTAATCGCCGGAGAATCCGGAGGGATCACCCAGCATATCGGTGCTTATGGTGTACAACTGAAGAATGGCCAAAAGATCGCCTTCCTCGATACACCGGGTCACGAGGCATTTACTGCGATGCGTGCACGTGGTGCGCAGGTTACCGACCTTGCCGTGATCGTGATCGCTGCTGATGACGATATCATGCCGCAAACCAAGGAGGCCATTTCGCATGCTCAGGCAGCGGGAGTCCCCATCGTGTTTGCGATCAATAAGATAGATAAACCTACCGCCAATCCGGATAAGATCAAAGAGGGATTGGCCAATATGAACCTCCTGGTGGAAGACTGGGGTGGGAAGATACAGTCTCATGACATTTCGGCCAAGACCGGTGAAGGTGTGGACGACCTGTTGGAGAAAGTACTGCTTGAGGCCGAGATACTGGAACTCAAAGCCAACCCGAACAAGGTGGCCAACGGAACCGTTGTAGAGGCCTTCCTCGACAAGGGTCGTGGGTATGTGTCGACTATATTGGTGCAGGCCGGAACTCTTAAAATAGGGGATTACGTACTGGCGGGACAGCACAGTGGTAAGGTGAAAGCCATGCACGATGAGCGTGGTAAGAAAGTAAAACTGGCAGGTCCATCCACACCGGTTTCCATTTTGGGTCTGGATGGTGCGCCTCAGGCCGGAGATAAGTTCAACGTGTTTGAAGACGAACGGGAGGCCAAGGATATTGCCACCAAGCGTACCCAATTGCAGCGAGAGCAATCTGTTAGAACACAGCGTCATATCACGCTGGACGAGATTGGTCGTCGTATTGCCTTGGGCGATTTCAAGGAATTGAACATCATCCTGAAAGGAGACGTGGACGGTTCGGTAGAAGCATTGACCGACTCGTTCCTGAAACTTTCTACGGAAGAAATTCAGGTAAATATCATTCACAAAGGCGTTGGAGCCATTACGGAGAGCGATGTATTGCTGGCTTCGGCTTCGGATGCGATCATCATTGGATTTAACGTTCGGCCGATGGGTAATGCTCGTCAGATCGCCGACAAGGAAGAGATCGATATCCGAATGTACTCCATTATCTATGATGCCATCAACGACCTGAAGGATGCGATGGAGGGAATGCTTTCTCCGGAGATGAAGGAAGAGATCACGGGAACCGCCGAGATTCGCGAGACCTTCAAGATCTCCAAAGTGGGAACCATCGCCGGTTGTATGGTGACCAACGGAAAGATCATTCGCAACTCGGGCATCCGTTTGATACGAGAAGGTGTGGTAGTATTCACCGGCGAATTGGCTTCGTTGAAACGTTTCAAAGACGACGTGAAAGAGGTAGCCAAAGGATACGATTGCGGACTTCAGATAAAGAACTACAACGATATCAAAGAAGGTGATATCGTGGAAGGCTTCCAGGAGGTAGCCGTAAAGAAAAAGTTGAAGTAAGATTACTTCTTCGGAATAAAAAAAAGCGCTCACTAATCGTGAGCGCTTTTTTTATGTGGAATACGTAGCCCACTATTTTTTATCCTTCTTACCCGGTTTTAAAACAAAGGCGGCGGGGAAATGTCGCTTGATCTCTAATAGGGCACGGTCTGCTTCGAGGCGGGAAGTGTAGTTGCCCACCCACACTTTATAATTGGGTGTTTCGTACTCGATAGAGGCGGGCCAACTGCCATACCTGTTCCGATAATTTGACAACACCGAATTGGCTTTATTCAAGTTGCCGTAATACAATTGGATGGTAAATCCATCGCTCAGTTTATTGTCTTTCTCCAGGGATTTTTTGATCTCCAAAAGCTCGGTGATTTTCGCGTCCTGCTGGACGGTCAACGATCCCGATTGGGCGAGGATAGATTCCGAAGAAAACATTCCTAAAATACATAGTATCAGGAGGTTGATAG
>JBCCHR010000427.1:0-2721 GCA_039028655.1 Bacteroidota bacterium | reverse complement strand
GGTCCATTCCGAGATATTCACTGTGGTATTTATTTCGATGGCATAGACAGTGTTATAATGCAACGGATAATCTCCGTTGACAGGAACACCTCCCTGAGAATCCCACATACCCAGTGTCGTGCCCGAACTGTGCCCATAGGTACCCAACGGATGCGTATAAATAGCAGGGCGCATTCCTTCGGCCCGTCCTTTTTCCAACGACATGGCCAATACCTCGTTGCCGGTCCTTCCTTCCTTAAAGAACCCCGTAAATATATCCTGAACCCTATTGCCTTTGGCATAGGCCTCCTTGAGGTAGCCAGGCACTTCGGTTTCCCCTTCCTTGAGCACATAGGCATGCTGCTGGCAGTCGGTATTGAGCCCGATGTATGTAATTCCGAAGTCACAATGCACCAAATCTCCCGGAAGGATCACTTTGTCCTTCTCTCCCTTGGTAAACGAGTAGATATGACTTTTGAGCACCTCATCGCTGCGTTGTACGTCGATGGTGGGATGAAACCAGGTCTCCAGTCCCATGTCGGTTACTTTTTGTCGCATCCACCAAACCACATCGTCGGTCGTTGTGGTGCCTGGTGTGATCACCGCCTTCGAAAACGCCTCATCGATGATCCCATGGGTTACCGAGACGAGTGTCTTGTAAAGTTCCATTTCTTTAGCCGTGCGGGTCTCTATCCAACCAATGGCCAGTTTTTCTGCGGAAACAAGTCGGGCTTCGTATTTGGAGGGGAGCGCCTCCTTCAACTCGGCATAATCGGTATGCACCAATCCGTCCGCGATTCCGAAGTATTCTGAAATATTAATACCTATCTTCTCAGGATCTCGCTCCTCGATAATCTCCACCAGCCGTGCCCATTGGTCGGGCTGTTTCTCCTTGTCCCAGGCGGAAGTGATGTTCTTACCAACATCGTAGCGGGCCACGGCCAAGCGTTCGATGGTATTTGCTTCCTTGTTTCTATAAAAAACCAAAATGGTGCGTCGTCTTGCGTTGAGCCAGGTGGCCGGGAGCATTGTCCGCATCACCGGATCTTCATTGTATTCTCTTGCGATCACCAGCCACATATCAATATTCGTCGCATCCATCAACCCGGGTAGTACATTCGTAAAACGATCGGCCAGGAGTTCGTCTTTCAGGGTCGCCCGATCACGCTCCGGCAGGATCTGAGCAAACATGGACATCGAAACAAGACAAAGGAATAAAAGGAGGTATCGGTTTTTCATAGGTCGAAATTTCCATAAAAATACGGAATTACACCAAAAGAAAAGGGAGCAGCCAAAGCTGCTCCCCTTTCAGAAAAAAACAACACAAAACTAGTAGTTGCTACGCTGTTTGCTTTACAAGAGCGCGATACGCTCTACCAGTGTCTCATCGCTGTCTTCGGACAATCGCATTACGCGGATCCTTCGTTGTTGCTCAGGCGTACCGTAGTTTTCGAAGATGCTTACCTTCATGAAGGTAGGGTTCTCCACCTTTTGGTAGTTGTCTCCAAAATAATCGATCTTCACATAGTAGGAACCGGTTCCGGCATCCTCGAGTGCGAATTCCTCAGGGCCAAATCCTGTGGTCATGTCCTCCGACATGGTTCCACCCATGGAAGTCGAACGGTTTCCGAAGTAACACTCTTCCAAATTGGGATCTACCACATGCAGGTCGATATCGGTATCGTTGTGGTTCCAATCGATCACAATCCGCATGTCCAACTCCTTCGTCCGTTTATATCCTCTCGGAAATTTCTCAGGAAGTTGAGTGGGACTTTTGGTACGAACAATATTGGCGATCTCGTTGATGATAATTGGACGCAACTTCTCAAGATTTCTAAACCCATTGGTGCTCTTGAAATCGGGATCCAGCACCTTCATAAGCAATTCGATGGCTTCATTGGGTTCGCCTGTTTCTGCCAGTACAAGGGCAAGATCGCGGTAGGATTGTGCATCTTCAGAACGCAGCTTCAGAACCTGTCGGTAAATAAAGGCCGCCGTTTCAAAATCACCCTGCTCCTCCATTTTATAAGCGTACACGCGAAGGAGTTCGTAATTGTCGTTGTCCATTTCGATCACGTTGGAAAGCACTCTTCCCGCATAATCGGCGTTCACATTCTTAAAATAGTCGAATACGTCGATAAAGTAAGACGGCAGGTTCTTGTAAGCTTCTCTTTGAATGAGATACAGACGGTACATATCCTCTTTCCCTATGGCTTGCTGCAACTCTTCCAAATAGGGTGTGCTAAAACCCATTTCGCGGATGGTCTTCTCCCTCATGAGTGCTCTACGTTCCTCGAACTGTCGTTCTCTCTCCGCTTCGGCCCGAACAAAATAGTTGGATGATGCGAATTGGCCACTCGTTCCGTTCTTTGTCGTAATGATCACCACGCCGTTGCGGCCGGCCTGACCATAAAGTACGGAAGCATTGAGTCCTCTGAGCACTTGGACCTTCTCGATCATGTTGGGATCCAGGTCCAAAAACCGACTGCTGGTAACGGTATTCCCCACACCTGAATTGTCGATCGTATTGGTCCCAATATTAAAAGGGACGCCATCTACCACAAACAAAGGCTGGTTATTGCCATTGATCGAGCTCTTGGACCGGATAAAGAAATTGGTTCCCGATCCTGTGGCTCCCGAGTTTCCAACGATCTGAACTCCTGGCACCTTTCCGTTAATCGTACGTACAATGTCGGCCTCCGGTCTGCTCTCGATCGCTTCCGCTTCTATGGTGGATACAGC
>JBCCHR010000426.1:0-2726 GCA_039028655.1 Bacteroidota bacterium | reverse complement strand
CCAGCGAAGTAAGTCCCATGTCGTACTGGTACATCTCGGCTCGGGCCAGAAACTCGTTCTCTATCAGATTGGCAATCGATTCGCCCGCGATCAACTCGTCATAATTGTCCTTCATGGGCAAGTTCTTGTTCGAACTGAGTGGTGTTGCCGTTACTCCCAGCATAAAGGACTTCTCAAAGAACTTGAACAGCTTGGTGAACGAATTATAATGGGCCTCATCGATGATCACGAGTCCGATATTTGAAATGTCCAGCATGTTATCGTTCAGGCGATTGTTGAGCGTTTCCACCATGGCTACAAAGCAGCTGTAGCGATCCTGGTCGTCCAGGTTGGCCGTACTATTCACCACCTTGTTCACCACCCCAAAACTCGTGAGCATCTCCGATGTCTGGCGACAGAGTTCGATGCGGTGGGTCATTACCAGCACCTTTTTGTCGTGATTCTTGAGGTATTGTCGTACGATCTCCGAAAAGATCACCGTCTTCCCTCCTCCCGTGGGTAATTGGTACAGCAAATGATAATCATCCGGAGCCGATTCGAATTTCTCGAAGATCTGTTTGATCGCACCTTGCTGGTAGCTGTAAAGCTCCTTATCGGTCTTGCGGTCTTGTAATTCGAAGGCTATTTGATCCATGGGGGACGGATTTTGGCAAAATGCAAAATTACGTCCTTTTGTAAGGTTTCAACAAATTATTTCTTAAAAAGTATTGACAGATATGTTAAACTGAAGATGTAAACGATAATTAGCCTGTCTACGCCCCTATTTTCTGCGATTGCGACGTTTAAAATTCTTGTCGCCCCGGGTCTTTGGTTTCTTGTATTTCTTTTTGATCTCGCGTTTGTACGAACCTCCCTGGTTGGTCTTGGAATTCTTGGCCTTTTTTTCATGGGTGCCCGATCCTGCTTCCTTCAATCGCTTGGTGGGATTGTTTCGTTCGATCATGCGAGGTCGTTCGGAAGCGATCAATTGATTCGTCACCTCCACATCCTCGGGAAATCCTTGCTCGGTGATCTTTCGGTTCATCAAGGCCTCAATGGCCATTTTGTGAGCCTGTTCCTTTTCAGTATAAAACAACAAGGACACCCCTTCTCTCTTTGCCCGAGCCGTTCTACCAATGCGATGCATGTAATTTTCCGGATAGGCTGGCGTGTCGAAGTTAACCACGTGTGTAATAGCATCGAGATCCAACCCCCTTGACATCACGTCGGTACTCACCAGTATTCTTGTTTTTTCTGAATTGAAATCTTCAATGGAGCGCAGCCGATAGTTCTGTGTTTTGTTGGAATGAATCACTCCCACTTCCTCTCCGAAGGTTTCCTCGAGTTTCTCGAACAGCAGGTCGGCCTCTTTTTTATTGGCAACGAACACAAGTACTTTTTTAAAGTCGTCTGTCTTCCGAAGCAAAAAAACCAACAAATTTACTTTGGTGAGGAAATTGGGCACCGCATAAGCCCATTGGGTAATGGTATCCAATGGCGTCCCACTTACAGCTACTGAAACAGTGGTAGGGTTTACGAAGAAGCTTTCAATAAGCTGGCTCACCTCCTCCGTCATGGTGGCTGAGAACATCAAATTTTGACGGCGTTCCGGCAGCAATTCAAAAATATTGTTGATCTGAAACCGGAATCCCAGGTCCAGCATCACATCTACTTCGTCGATCACCAGTTTTTTAATGTTTTTTAGCTGAAGCGACCTGCTCAACACCAGGTCGTAAAGTCTACCGGGTGTAGCCACCACGATATCCACCCCCTGGGCAACTGCTTCTTTGTGCCAGTTGATGTTCACGCCTCCAAACACACCCGTTACCCGAACCGAAGTACGGACCGCAAATTTTTCTATTTCTGAAGTCACCTGCAGGACCAACTCTCGCGTAGGAACGAGCACCAACACCCGTGGGTGCAGGTCGTTGGAATACGGCAGCCCTTGCAAAATGGGGAGCATATAGGCCAGTGTCTTACCAGTTCCCGTTTGAGCGATCCCGACCATATCGCGGCCCGACATGATCACCGGAAACGCCTGTTGTTGGATGGGCGTTGCTGCTTTAAAGCCCAGGTCATCAATGGCGGCACGGAGTTGTTTATTGATCTTGAAATCGTCGAAGGACATAGCGGACTTTTGGCAAAAGTACGCAATTCGCGCATTTCGAGCCCCTGAAGCAACGTGAATAAGTGGACCTAATCTACCGGGGTGGGAACGTCGGTATCACTGGAAATGGTCCAGCTGTCATTATATATGGAACGATACTGGATGCGATAGTCAAACCCTTCTTCGTCCAACTGTTGCATGATCTGCAGAAATTGCAAATAACTTTCCCTGCTACCGCCTACCGTCAGGACATTGCGTTTGGCTCCGGCTGAAATGGCCAGTCCTTGCTGCAGGGTGGAGACGTTGATGGTTTCCACACTGTCCATGGCAGGAATGTTTTGCTTGAGGAAATCGGCAAATTCCATATCGAACAACTCGTTTTTATAAAGAATCACACGACTTTCAATGATCGCTGGCCCTACGCCCTGATTTTCGATATCGATCTTGAACCGTCCCAGCTCGGAGTCGTTGGAGGTTTCCATCATGAGATACGGCAAGACCGACAGATGGCTTTGTTCCTCGATGATGTTGGTTTGCCTGATAAAAATGACCAGCGTCATCAAACTAATGAACATGGCCGAGAGTCCGACGATCTTATCGGCCGTCCAAAACTTTCTATTTCCCGTTCGATCTAAGTACT
>JBCCHR010000425.1:0-2727 GCA_039028655.1 Bacteroidota bacterium | reverse complement strand
GGTAGATGAGATCCGCGAAGGCAACGCGGTCGAATTTGAGCTCCAAGAAGGAAAAAAAGGATTGAACGCCGTGAACGTCAAGAACGTTTGAAATCCTTCTGCAACGACATCCACCCGTCCCCTGGACGGGTTTTTTATGTGCCATGGGTATCGATCCGAAATAAAGAGTAAAAAAATGCGCGTTTTATTCCGCAGAAAAAGAAAACCTCAACCATTAGTTTAGTACTTTTGAATAGAAATTGTATCGAACCCGCCAGTAGTGAAACCAGCCACCGTTGCAGAGATCAAAAAAGAGCTAAAATTCCGTTCTTCGGAAGAATTGGAGGCCCTATGCCTTCGCCTTGCAAGATTTAAAAAGGAAAACAAAGAACTCCTCACCTATCTGCTGTTCGAGGCCGAGCACGAGCCTTCCTATGTGACCGAGGTAAAAGAACACATCAAACAAGGGTTTACCGAGATCAATACCTCCAGTTTCTACTTCGTGAAGAAAAGTATTCGCAAGCTGTTGCGCGATACCAAAAAATACATTCGGTACTCGTCGGTGAAGGAAACCGAGGTGGAATTGCTCTTGTTCTTTTGTGAAACCATGATCAATTTTACACCTTCCATTCGGAAAAGTACGGCCATGATGAACCTCTATGAGCGACAACTGCTGTTGATCGCCAAGAAGATCGGCGAGTTGCACGAAGACCTGCAATTCGATTATTCTCAAGATCTTTCAGCACTACGACAACAATGAAGCAACCCGATAAACAGCGACTCTCCAGTCGGCAAACGATGCTACTCAAGTTTGTCGCACCCGGTTTTTTGATCTTATCCTTGGGGTTGATGATCTACTTAAATAGTACGACCAACTTTGCACCTGTGGCGATGATGTCCATGTACATTGCCATATCGATCTTCATCCTCATCTATGCCTTCTATTTTGGATCGTTGAAAAAGGTCTTCATCGACGACTCCTTTCTGTACGTATCCAGCTTTAACGAGAGCGTGAAGATTCCCCTGTCCCATATCGATCGCGTATCTGAAATGAAGATCTTTAATCCGCGTCGCATCACCATTCATCTTAAAAATTCGTCGCAGTACGGGAAAAAGGTTGTATTCCTTGGCTACCACCAGCAGTGGTTGCTATTTGGAGACCATCCGGTGATCGCCATTATCAAATCAAAAATAAAAAACCTGAAAAATTGACCACCATCTATCACAATCCGCGTTGCACCAAGTCGCGCGAAACCATGCAATTCCTGGAGCAAAAGGGTGAAACGATCACCGTGATCCAATACCTTGAACAAGTACCTACTCAAAAAGAACTTCGAGAGCTCATCAAAATGCTCGGCATCCAACCGATCGAGCTGGTGCGAAAGAACGAAGCCGTCTGGAAGGAACAATACAAAGGAAAGGAACTCACCAATGCACAGATCATAAAGGCCATGGTTACCCATCCCAGACTCATTGAGCGTCCAATCGTAGTAAAGAACGGTCGTGCGGCCATTGGCAGACCCCCGGAAAGTGTCTCATCAATTCTATGACAGATTTAACAATACTTTGAGAGTAGGATGAATTTGCATTGAATACTTTCGCTGGGACGAAAAACCATCGATGAGAATTCAACTTACATTATTACTACTTCTTCTGGGCACCAGTATCCTGGCACAACAGGGACGACCAAGATCCGGCGGCGCTTCCGTTGAGGTATCCGGAAAGATCGTAGACCTGGATACGCAAGCACCTCTGGAGTTTGCCACCATTGCTTTTATTGATGACAATGGACAGATCACGACAGGAGGCATTTCCGGAGCCGATGGTACCTATACCATCGAGGTCCCAACGGGTGTCTATACGGTTCAGTTTGAGTTTATTTCCTATAAAACCCAACAATTGCAGCAGCAAGCCATCACCAAAAAGATGACGCTGCCTACCATGGGGCTTTCCCTGGATACCGAAAGTTTGGACGAAGTGGTGGTTCGTGCCGAAACCACCGAAGTCCAGATCAGGCTGGATAAAAAGGTGTACAATATTGGAAAGGACCTTACCACAAGTGGCGCTACAGTAACCGATGCACTCAACAACGTTCCTTCGGTGACGGTAGATGTGGACGGGACCATCAATTTGAGAGGAAACGAGAACGTACGGATCCTGATCAATGGTAAGCCTAGTGCGATTGCAGGTTTTGGGTCCACCGAAGCACTACAACAGTTACCCGCAGAAGCCATTGAAAAAGTGGAGGTGATCACCTCTCCCTCGGCACGTTATGACGCCGAAGGTACGGCGGGTATTCTCAATATTATATTGCGGAAAGAGAAGACCAGGGGTTTTAATGGCTCCGTTCAGTCGTTCGTGGGATTCCCATGGACCGCGGGGGTTACCGCCAATGTGAATTTGCGTACCAACAAGTTCAATCTATTCAATACTACAGGGGTTCGATATAACGAATCTCCGGGAAATGCATTTTTCGACAATCGTTTTACCTCTCCTAACGTAGAAAATCCTATCGTACAGGAAACACGGGATTACGATCGACTGCGAAAAGGGTTCAACACCAATCTGGGGATCGAGTACTTTTTAACGGAAACCTCCTCAGTCACGGCGGCGGCGTTCTATCGCATTTCCGATAACGAAACCACGACCACCAACGACACCGACGAACTCACCGGTGCAGGTGCCTTGGCCGTTTCAAGGAGCCGAATCGAAGAAGAGCTGGAAGACGATTCCAACCTACAATTGTCG
>JBCCHR010000424.1:0-2734 GCA_039028655.1 Bacteroidota bacterium | reverse complement strand
TGAGTTTGAAGCTTCAGGAATCCGAAATCCAAGATATATCGGATTTGGCCGGACTTCAGCAACTAACCAACCTTGACCTATCGGATAACCGCATCAAGGAAATTAACATTTTAAAGAAATTTAATTCTTTGAGTAGTCTGGATCTCTCCAACAATCTAATTCACGATATCTCTGCTGTTCGATCTCTTACGAATTTATCTAGGTTGGATGTAAGCAACAACAACGTGCAAAATATCGAAGACTTCGACTTTTTGCTTGATCGAGAAGGGTTAGAAGTGTTCGCCCAGAACAACCCTTGTTTCAGCGAAAGTGAGCTTTTGTTGGATCGGGGAAGAGATCACTTCAACGCCATTGTTAACGAACTTTTAAAGCGTACTGAAAGTAAGGGAATGATCCGGCTCCCGGTGAAGATTTTGACCCTGGGTAACCACGCCAGCGGAAAATCGACGCTCATCGATTACATTCAGAATGGTAGTTCCAACAAGCGACCTACTGATAAGAAACCGGAAAGCACCCATATCGTGCAGATCGAAACTTATCCAAAGGAAGTTCCCGCCAACGAATTGCCAGAAGCTGTGATATACGACTTTGGCGGGCAAGATTACTACCACGGCATTTACCGGGCTTTCTTGAGCAATGATTCCATCAATCTATTGCTCTGGAACCAGGATAATGACAAGAACCAATTGCGCTTGGATTCCGATAAAATGCTAACGCGTGATTTCACGCGCAACTATTGGTTGCATCAATTACACTATCAGTATTCCAAAAACAAGAAAGAAGGGGAAAGCGAACCTATTTTATTGATACAGAGCTATGCAGACAAAGATGGTTCGACACGAGATAACTACAAAGGCGACAATGCCTTTTTTAATATTGTGAACGAATTCTACATCTCATTGCACAGGAAATCGGTGTCACGTTCGAAGCTACTTCAATCGAGTCTGCGCTATTTAGACCATGCCATTAAGGATCTTATTGAACAAAAAAGAAGACTGGAGGAAAAACCGGAATGGTACAGTCAATTCATTAATTACATCATCACCTCCACCCATCCCACTTATACCGATCTGGAGTTAATTCAGGTCGCCTATTCACGAAAACAGAACAAGGAATTTTTACCCGAAGATCTGGAGCAATTAGCCAAAAAAGGGCTCGTGCTCTATTACAAGGACGATCCCGAATTGAAAGACGTTGCCTGGTTGAGTCCTTCGGATACGGTAACCCAAATTCATGACAATATTCTGTCCAAGGAAGTGATCAAGAATTCTGGTGGCATCGTGAAGCAAGAAGAATTTGAAAACCTGGTGAACGATTCCAAACTGTTGAAACTCCTGCTCAACCAGAAAGTGGTGTTCTTCGACAAGCCCTATAAAAATTATATCATCCCCAGTTATCTGAAGCTGACCGATGATGACTCCAAAATACACGAATTACTCACCTACGACTTTATTTCGCCTTCCTTTGTGATGAAATTCGAGCACTTCATCCCACTGGGCTTGATCAATCAGCTTATTTGTTTCTACGGAAGAAATCCGGACAAAAAATATTATTGGCGCGACCAATTGTTCTTTACCAGCAGGGAGTACAATTGTAAGGTGCTGCTAAAACTGGATTTTAACAATCTTGAGATACTCGTGTTCATCGTTGGAAAACAGGAATCCACAGACGTCGAAGCCGTTTCACGCTCCATTTTCGACGATATTCTAACCCTGTACTGGGATGAAGAAACTCAGGAGAAATCCGCCGAACAAGGTTCAGACAGTAATGAGGATGACGAAGATTCCGAAGACAATTCAGAACGAGAGAGAAATAAGGAATTGCAGCGTAGTCGACCATCCCTTCGAATCCCGCCTGATCTCTTCATTTCAACGGATAACAAAAATTTTGTACACTACGAAACCTTGGAAAACGGGGAGTTGACCAAATCGTCAGTCGTTGCCTACAGTCTTACCGAAGAACGAGAAATGCAACTTGAGAAGGAGGTGACAATCCGTAGGTTGGATAAAAACCACGTTCGACAGCTACCCAGTATTCTATTTAAAACCTTTACGTCTAACCCCAATGTGAACAGGATGAAAAAGGTGTTTATTTCGTTCTCCCGAAAGGATGTGGCCTACAAAGACGAACTAAAGAAACATTTAAAGATCCTGGAGACCTTCGAAATTGCCGATAACTGGAGCTGCGAGGAAATTACCATAGGTCAATGGCATTCACAAATTCAAACCGAACTGGAAGAGAGCGACCTCATCATCTACATGCTTTCTGCCAATTTCCTTTCGTCCCGATACATCCTGGAAGAGGAAGTCAAGAAAGGAATGGACCTGGTGAACAAAAACAAGGACAAGAACATCCTTTGCGTGGTGGTAAGTGATTTTGTGGGGCTCGGCAATTTGAGCAAGGCATTGGAAGGACGAACAAAAAGTGCTGTCCAAGACTCCCTCCTGCAACTTTCTCAATATCAATACCTACCCTATGGTAAAAAGCAAAATGAGGTAACCAACAACGAGGAGAAGAAGATCATTCCCTTAAAAGCCTATCCTAATATCGAAGAAGCACTCGCCCAGGTAACCGAAATGGTCTTGGACTTCGTTAGCAAATAGCTTCTAAAAATACTGCCCGATCCCAAAGACAAAACCATTGGTCGAATCCTCGGTGATCCCATAGCCATAATCGATCCGGAACACCGTATTAAAAATACGCTTATGGATAAACCTAACACCCACCCCAGGAT
>JBCCHR010000423.1:0-2736 GCA_039028655.1 Bacteroidota bacterium | reverse complement strand
CCGACGACCTCGTAATGGCCGTAGTTAAATGCGAGGACAATGATGCCGTTCGGGAAGTAGGAGTGGAATGGTGTGTGGAGCAGAGCAAGGAGCTCATCAAAGCAGGAGTCCCTATTTTGCACTACTATTCTATGGGCAAGAGCGACAATATTCGGGCTATTGCCTCGCGGGTTTTCTAGAATTGAAAATCCATAGTTGCCGGTTGGGGAGTTGGAACGAAATTTTTGGGGAAGAATCCAAAAGTCGCTGTTGATTTTTTCCAGATTAGTGTATATTTACGCGATCCAACTAACTATGAAGTATACAATTTCGATTTTAAGTTTCCTGTTTGTCACATTTTGTGCGTATTCACAGGACAAATTGGCCAACCCCTTCACTGTTGAGGCCGATTATTTCTACGGAACCATTCTGGAACATAACGACGATATTGCCCACCTGATCACCGAGCATCCGATCGGTGCCATTTTGAGTTTCAACAAGAGAACCTATGGTAGAACAGAGGCTTCTCGTCGGTATGGATATCCCGATTGGGGATTTACGTTCACCTACCAGGATTTCCAGAATCCCATTCTTGGTGAGAACTATGGATTGTATGGTCATTTTAACTGGTATTTCCTCAACAGGCACCTGGTGTTCAGAGTGGCTCAAGGGGTCGCCTACAACACCAATCCGTACGACGCCGAAACCAATTTCAAGAACAATGCCTTTGGATCGCATTTGCTGAGTACGACTTTTTTGAAAGCCAATTTTGTGAAGGAGAATATTTGGGAAGGATTGGGTGTACATGCTGGATTTACGATCATCCACTACAGTAATGCCAATTTCAAAGCGCCTAATAACAGTACCAATACGTTTGCGTTTAATGCCGGGGTGAGCTATCTCTTCGACCACGACAATGAACCGGAATATGTGAGCGGTGATAACGATCCACCAAGCAGCAGTCATGCCGAGCGTTTTAAGCTCAATTTGGTCTACCGTTTTGGTTGGAATGAGAGTGATGTTGTGGGATCGGGTCAGTTTCCATTCCGAACCTATTCCGCCTTCGTTGACAAACGATTGAGTTTTAAGAGCCAGATCACCGCGGGGGTAGATTATTTCGATTCTGAATTTTTGGAGGAGTTCATTCGCTATCGCGCCATCGCCTTTCCTGAAGATAACCTGACGGGAGAGGAAGACTATATACGTATTGGTGTTTTCGTGGGACATGAATTGCGTTTCGACAAGACCGCCTTCGTATCTCAATTGGGATACTATGTGAAGTGGGACTTCGAGTTTGAGAATCGGGTGTATAACCGTTTGGGATTGAAACGTTATTTCTGGAAGGACCGCATTTTTGCGGTGGCTACCGTAAAGGCGCATTGGGCAAAGGCCGAAGCCGTCGAATTTGGAGTAGGAGTACGTATTTAAAGTTCAATAAAAGCAAAGAATATGAAACGTTTGACAATATTTGGTTACCTACTGGTGGGATTGCTTTTTTGGAGTTGCAATACCGAAGATGGTTTGAACTGCTTCCAGGCAGCCGGGAACATTATTCAGCAAGAATATGACGTAAAGACCTTCGAGAAAATATTGGTTCGGGAGCGGGTACAGCTCATTGTATCTCAAGGCCCCGAGCAGCGCGTGGTGGTGGAGACCGGCGAGAACCTGCTCAACGATATCGTCGTTACCTCGATCAATAATACTCTTAGTATAAAGAACGACAACGGTTGTAATCTCGTGCGCGAGTATGGCATTACTAAGGTATTTGTGACCTCTCCCAATATTAAGGAGATCCGAAACAGTTCGGGTCTTGAGGTGCAAAGCGACGGAGTATTGGCCTGGCCTGAGTTGTTACTACTTTCCGAGGACGAGGAAAACCAGGACCAGTTTCATATCGACGGCGATTTTAGATTGGACCTGAATGTAGGCACTCTAAGCCTGGTGGGAACCGGGATTTCCAATTTCTTCTTAACCGGAACCGCCAATGAGGCGCGTTTCGAAATTTTCAACGGAGACGGGCGTATCGAATCAGCCGATCTAATTGTGAACGACCTGAACATCTTCCACCGCGGTACCCAAAAAATGATCGTGCATCCTGTGAATTCTATTCGTGGGGAGATCAGAGGATTGGGGAACGTGATTTCGGTGAACGAACCTCCCATCGTAGAGGTTCAGGAATTCTACACCGGACGTCTTATTTTTGAGGCGCAGTAGTAAGCTCGATAAATATTTTTTCCAGATTGGTGTTCTTCTGATCCAAGCGCAGGATCTTGAGTCCGTTGTCGTGCGCAAAATCGAATACCTTGGCGCGCATGTCCTGTGAGGTCGCAAAATGGATTCGGTATACAAATCCGGCCGGATTCTCAATTTTCTTCACCTTATCGATGCGCTGCAGGGCAACTTCTTCTACCCGATAGTCAAACTCCACTTCCACGATCTGCTCCTGGTTGTTGGTGAGTTCTTTTAAGGGTTTGTCAAGCACGATCTGTCCCCGGTTGATGATGATCACCCGATCGCAGATGGCCTCGACCTCCTGCATGATGTGGGTAGATAACAATACCGTTTTTGTGGCTCCTACGCGTTTGATGAGTTCCCTGATCTCGATAAGCTGATTGGGATCGAGCCCTGTGGTGGGTTCGTCGAGAATGAGTACTTCGGGATCGTGGAGCAAGGCCGTGGCCAGCCCAACCCGTTGGCGATATCCCTTGGAGAGTTGTTGTATCTTTTTATGCGCTTCAGGGGCTAAGCCTGTTTGCT
>JBCCHR010000422.1:0-2738 GCA_039028655.1 Bacteroidota bacterium | reverse complement strand
TAGGTGGCATAGTAAAAAGAAAACTAAAGAAAAGAGGCAAGGACAAAATTGAAAAGACGGTCGACAAGGGCATGGATGTGCTCGAGGGTAAAGAAGACACTTCCAATAACGAAGGGGTTTCGACTACCGAAGAAACCGGAGAAGACGGTGGCATTGTAGTGGTAACGCGTGACGCCCAGGGGAACAATGTTCCTGTTCCCAATTTTATCGATCCATCTACGGCCATTTTTGTGGACGATTTCAATACCGAAAAACAAGGAGAGTTTCCTTCCAGATGGACCTTATTGAGTGGAACGCTTCAAAATTCGCAGGTAGTGGCTTTGGGAAAAAAGGAAGGTGTGATACAGTTCATTACCGGAAGTATGCTCAAACCTACCTTCAAGAACGACAACTATTTGGGAGACTCCTTTAAGATCGAGATCCAGTGCTACTTCCACAAACGAGGTAACGAGTCGTATACCCTAAATCTGGAAAATAAGAATAAGACGCACAGTGCCTACCAGATCACCATTCGCGGCGATGGTATCGTACCTGCGGGATCCAGCTCTCAGTACGCTCGCTTCCCACGCAAGTTGCCCGCCGGATGGAGAACTGTACAGCTGTCGTTCAACAAAGGCGTATTGAAGGTGTTCTATGAAGGGTACCAATTGATCAATATCCCCAAATTGAACAAAGGCGAAGACCGCTTCCTCACCGAGTTTACCCACCTTGAATTGAGTGCCTTGTCGCATGGTTCAGGACAATACGATTCCATGGTGAACTACGTGTCTATCGCGCACGACGGATTGCCCCTCTACAAGACACTGATGGCCGAAGGTCGACTGGTGATGAACAATATCAACTTCGAGGTAAACTCCTATACACTTACCCCGGATTCGTATGCGGTGCTAGACGATGTGGTGGCCATGCTTACCAATCATCCGGAGGTGGCTGTTCAGGTTCACGGGCATACCGATTCCGACGGGACCAACGAGTCCAATCAGACCTTGTCCGAAAACCGCGCCAATGCAGTGATGCAGTACCTTACCAAGAAGGGCGTTGCGGCCAATCGCCTGGCGGCTGTGGGATTTGGTGAGAACAACCCCGTAGATGCAAGCGGAACCAATTCCGCGAAAGCGAAAAACAGAAGAGTCGAATTCGTACTCAACAAATAAGCTGTTCAGGAGGGGATTTCGGTCCCCTCTTTCAATCAAATAACACATTAAATAGGAACTATGCGTTTACTTACATTCGTGCTGCCCATGTTGGTGATGGCCCTTTTGTTTTCTTCGGAATCCATTGCGCAAACCAACTACACACCGCCCAGCCCTGAGTTGGTAGAACGACTCCTCAACGAACTCGAAAGCTGCAAAGCGATACAAAAGGAGGCAGAAGCCGATCTCAAGTTCATGGAGGCCAACGCCAACGACTACACCTTGGCCGATTATATCGAGGTGCGCAACCTGATCAATCGTGCTCAGAGTTGTATCAATTCCCGCCGCGCCCAATTGGAGGAACTGCGGAAGGACTACCCAGGGTGGTTTAATAGTCCAAATGCGACTATGACCATTAATTTTCATGGCAGGCGCACCATCACACCGCGTCAATTGGAAAATATGCTGGCCCAGGTGGAGAATAAGATCGCCGCGGTACTGGCCCGGTTTGAGAAAATCCCCCGACCGGAGAATTAGGATATGCCCCCGTTGAAAGACCTCACCATTGTTGTGAGGTCTTTTTTTTTAGCGCCAAAAAGAATACTTTTAGGCTATGGATCAAGCACTCTCGCTATGAAATTTCTGGCTGCAGAATGGCGTAATCTTGCCATCTTTAACTATGAAGTACCTCCCGAAAAGTTACTTCCCTACCTGCCGTCTGGGACCGAACTGGATCTGTATGAAGGAGCTTGCTATGTAAGTATGGTGGGTTTTCTATTCAAAAACACCCGAATGTTGGGCATAAAGGTACCCTACCATTTAAATTTTGAGGAGGTCAACCTTCGTTTCTATGTCAAAAGAAAGGTAGATGGATCCTGGCGTCGAGGGGTGGTATTTATCAAGGAGATCGTGCCTAAATGGGCGCTAAGCTTTGTCGCCAACACCCTGTATAAAGAGCACTATGTAACGCAACCCATGAAACACCTTTGGTATGAGGCTGGAGACATGCGCCACGTCTCGTACCAATGGCAGGTAGCCGGCAGTTGGCAAAGTCTTGCCATCACCGCAGCCATAGAACCCAAAGACATCCCCGAGGGAAGTATGGCAGAGTTCATCACCGAACACTACTGGGGTTATTCAAGAGTCTCGGAGAAAAGGACCAATGAATACCAGGTCCGCCATCCGCGATGGGATCAATACCCCGTGATGGGATATGAGACTCATTTCGACTTTGAATTAAATTATGGAAATCATTTCGCCTTTCTTAACGGCGAACAACCACACTCCGTACATTTGGCAGTGGGGTCCGAGATCTCGGTAGATTCGAAGAAAACGCTCAGGTGATCATCCACCCCCTTCGTCCGGGAATACAATACTCTCGTAGGCACCTGCATCGGGACTGGTCACCGGGCGTACTACCTGATTCAAATCCACCGGCGGAGGTACGCCACCGCGACCCAGGTCTTCGGCTCCGGATTCTCCTTGCTTGATATTGAAATTATTCAAATTGGTGTTCTGGAAAATAGGATCCTGGTTCAAGCGACTGTTGGTGTAAAGGGCATCATTGCTGAAATCGTAATTGGCCAGTCCGTTGAACTCACCATT
>JBCCHR010000421.1:0-2741 GCA_039028655.1 Bacteroidota bacterium | reverse complement strand
CTTAAAATCAACCAGGGCACAGATCTTTACAATATCATCATCACGCAGCTTGTGGGCCACGCGCAATTTCTTCATGATATCGTTGTTGGTTAATTCCGCCATTCACTAAGTGGTGATTCCGGACTCTTGAATATAGCCAGCTGACTTCCGACTTCCGACTCCGGACGCTAAAAGCTACACTTTCTTCACCTTCACGGCGTTCATTCCCTTTTGACCACGTTCGAGTTCGTAGCTCACGCGATTACCTTCCGTGATCTCTTCCAGGGTACCGCTCACGTGCACAAAATAGCGCTCTTTATTTTCGGCGTCGACAATAAAACCAAATCCTTTGTTGGGATCATAGTAATCTACGGTTCCTTCGCGAGTAGGGTCTTCTGGCTCCATTTCTTCTTTCTTCGGAATACCAAGGACGATGTCCTCCGCAGCAATTTCTTCCTTTTCACTGGGGTCGGGAGGCGTATCCGTAAAACGTCCAAATTCGTCTACATACACCAGCATGCTGTCCAGGCCTTCACCTTTCTTAGACGCCGCCTTCCGCTCCTCTTTCTTTCTGCGTTTTTCTTCTTGTTTTTCCCTGCGTTTCTTTTCTCGTTCTTTTTTTCCGTAGGTCTCTTGTGATCCTGCCATTAAGTGTTTTGGATTAAAGGTTAATTTTCTCAAATATACATTTTATCCCGTTGCTTTTAGGGTTGGCGGGATATTATATTTGTGTAAAGTGGAAAGAAACGTCGGGCATTCCCTCTATGCCCGTTTTTTTTCTGCGGAATACATTGGTCCGAATTACTCCTTGATCACCTTGATCGTGGCACGGCTACCGGTGAGTAAGTTCCATTCTTTGGCCGATACGATGAAACCATTGTCGTCGTACACATGCAGTTCGGCAGTGTTAGGGCCTGAGGAGCCCTGGTTCAAAGCCTCAAAGACGATGGCATTCTCCCCTTCATCCAGGGTTAAGGTAAACCCCGCAAAACTGCTGTTGAGATACACGCCGGCCTGCACAATATCGCCATTCACGTACACCCGAATAAGGTCGCCATCCACATATTCGTGGTCTCGATATTTCACGCTCACAAACTGGGAACCAGTCTTGATGGTACCCAAACTCTGATCCTTGCCGTATTCAGGCAGCGGTTCCTTGTCGCGCGTAAAGGCTTTAGGTGTCTTCCCTTTGTCATTCACCAACAGTCCGTCGTCTTCCATCATATCGAAGGGTTCGGGCTCGGTCTCTCCTACGGATGAAAGATTGGTCTTCGGATCTCGTTGGTCCTTGGGAAGGGTAAGGCTGGGACGTTCCCGCTCCGGTAGCTCAAATCCAGTAGGGTTACGTGATTCGGTTTCTGTATCCTCAAACTGAATGGTGCGCGTTGTGGTCTCAATTTGCGCCTGCATCGCCAGGGTTCCAAAACCAACACAAAAAAGTACGAATGTCAATATTCTCATCAGGGTCTTATTAGGTTTCATCATACAACAAAAATCAAACCAAACATCTAAGGTTGGTTGCTTTTATCACCCTCCTCATTCTTATAGCGTTTTTTCCGAAGAAAAAAATACAATACCAACAACACGATGGGGATCACGATATAGACGATGATCTCGAAAGGATTGTTCATATCCAGGGGCGTGTTATTATCGGGATTGGGTACTTCGGTAGGCAACTGCATGACTTGGTAATTTAAAATTTAACGATCTTTCGTACACCCTCGGATCCCGAAACGGTGCGTACCTTGATAAAATACACCCCTCGATTCAAGGTCTCGAGACCGGATAGCTGCACCTCATTCTTCGCGTCAACTGCTTGCTTTTGCAAAACCCTACCCTGCAGGTCGTATAACACCACCTGGGTAAAGGCGTCGCTCGTCTGACCGGCGATGGTGAGTTGTCCGTCGAACGGATTGGGATACACCTTAAATTTGTTCAATGCGACATTCTGGTCGCCAAGAAATTCTTCGCTGTAATTGGCTACCTCAAAGTCGTCGAAATAGAAACCATCGGCTGGGATCACCCCATTGGTGTCCATAAAGAACCGGAATTTGACCGCCGTTTCATCCCTGAAGTTGATCAGGCTGTAGAAATAGGGCTCCCAGGGCTCAGCATTGACAAAACGTTCCAGGGCTTCCCAGGTTTCGCCATCGTCGGTCGAGATCTGGAAATCGACAAAATCGTTACCTTCGATCGAGTATTTGGCAACGAAAGACACCGCCGGATTTAAGGTGCCGGTAAAATCGAAGGTTTGGTTCAACTCAAAACTGTTGAGCGAGTGATTCATACCATTACCCCCATCCGAATCGCCAAAGCAGGTCGTGCCGCTGTAGGCATCATCGGTGACCGTTCCCCAAGGGATTCCGTCGCCTTCGGCCGTCCACTGAGACGCACCAGAGGAAGCATCGTCGAAGAAATACACGTCTTTTTCACCCAGATAAACCGGTATCTCAAGGGAATCGTTCAAGGTGCCGTCCTGGTAGGTGTTCACCCGTAGCCGGATGATGGTTTCTTCAATATTGGTATCTAACGAGATGGTAAATGGATCGCCACTATTATTGGCGCGTGCGCGTCGGATCACGGAACCATAGTTAGACGGTCCGCTCACATTCACCCCGGCCGTAAGTGCTTCCACCTCCACTATTACGTTCTGGGCGGTGGCGCCTACTCCAACGTTCTTCACCTCTACTTCCAACGCAAAGGATTCACCTGGCAGTGCATCACCTAGTACTTTTTGGCTCTGTACATCTACAAACGCCCCG
>JBCCHR010000420.1:0-2746 GCA_039028655.1 Bacteroidota bacterium | reverse complement strand
TCCCGGATTATAATTTGTAATCTCGGTGAGCCCACTAAGTGATATGAGTTTCAATTGGATGTAGCCCACAAATTCGCTGGCCACCAGTTTTATTCCCAGGAGTTGTCCCATCATCATCATGTCTTCTTCGGCAACACCAATGAGCCACATGAGTGGGGCAAATACCGTTCCCAGTACCGCTTCCAGAGATAGTGCCGGATAGGCCGTGTTTTCGGCCACCCACTGGTTGAGGGAGGTTACTTCTCCCAGCCAACCGAGGATTCCGTTGAACATGGCGATGAATGCGACAAAAACCAATAGCATGGCTCCAACATTTACCGCGAGTTTCAGCCCTTCGGTGGTACCATTGGCGATGGCGTCCAAAATATTGGAACCAATTTTTTCCGAAGAAACCTTTACATCCGTATTGATAGGTTCGGTTTGTGGATACAGGATCTTGGAGATCACAATCGCTCCTGGAGCCGCCATGACCGAAGCTGCGAGCAGGTGTTTGGCAAATACCAGTCGCAACGCTTCGTCGTCGCCCCCCAGGAAGCCAATGTAGGCAGCAAGAACTGCACCGGCCACCGTCGCCATTCCACCGATCATAACCAATAGGATCTCACTTTTGTTCATTTTCTCCAAATAGGCCTTGATAAGCAAGGGTGCCTCGGTTTGCCCCAAAAAGATATTCCCGGCCACGCTCAGGCTTTCGGCGCCTGAAATATGGAGGAGTTTGGTGAGCAACCATCCAAAGGCCTTTACTACCTTCTGAATAATTCCGAGATAGAATAACACCGAGGTAAGTGCCGAGAAGAAAATGATGGTGGGTAATACCTGAAATGCAAATATGAAACCGTAGGAATTGATATCCATGACCCCGCTAAAGAGAAATTCGCTACCGGCACGGGTAAATTCAAGTACACTAACAAATACACTTCCCATGGCCTCAAACATGCTCTGAATGAAGGGTACTTTTAACACGCCGATGGCGATCACCAGCTGAAATGCGAGTCCAATCCCGACGGTTTTCCAATTAATTCCTTTGCGATTGGAACTAAATAGAAAGGCGATAAAGATGAGGGAGATCATACCCAGAATACCTCGCCAGAGGCTATTCATGGAGAAACCCTGGCTAGGGATGATCTCGTCCGAACTAATTTCGGAAACAAAATAGTCGGGGTGGTCTTCCGATACGAAACTGTATACGTCGTTTCCATTTCGCACCACGAGCTCGTCTTGGTTGTTAGAAACCAGGTCGAAATAGATGTCGATAGTGACTGGCACTTTCTGTTTGAATACCAATAAGTTGTTATTCTGAAGCCAAAAACCTTGAGAAAAACTGTTATTGAGCTTGGCAGCATAGGACCCGTCTGCTTGCAAGCCCACAAACTCCTTTCCCCGCACAAAATCGACGGTGTCGATCACAGCGCCATTCGGGTAATTGTCGTATACCAAATGGGATTGCAATTGCCAATTATTGAGCTTTGAGTCGTTGTGGATAAGCGGATTCTCCTGGGTGGCAACATACGAATAACGCACGTCGTTTTCGGTGAATACCAGTGTATTGCGGTCTAAAGTCTCTATCCGGTATCGCCTAATGGTATCGGCGGGAGCGGTGTAGAAAAGGACCAGTAAATTGTTTTGATAGATATAATCCCCGGAGGCTGATAGATCGTTCTTCGCTTCCAAAAAGTAGTGGAAGCTGCCGTCGCTGTTCAGCGTAAATTTGTCTTTTTCCGGATCGATCTGGAAAAGCGATTCTCCGCTTTTGGTTTCAATACTTTCGAATATCCATTCGCCTTCAATAGCGGTTTGTGCGAAACCAATTCCGAAGAAAAAAAAACAAAAAAGCCAGGGTAGAATTTTGCGCATATACTACTTGCGTTTAGAAATTTCGTCGCGAATGGCGGCCGCCTTTTCATAATCTTCCTGAGCCACTGCTTCGTTGAGCATTTCATTGAGCTTTTTGAGGCTGTGTTTGCTGAAATCTTCCGACACCCGTTTCACTGTTTCGCGGTCCTCGCCCTTGATCAACTCTTCAATCACGGCATCTTCCTGAGGAGAACTGGTTTCCTCCTTGGTCGAGGTCTTTAAGTAGATACCTGCCTTATCAAGTATATTTTTATAGGTAAAGATGGGCGCTTTGAAGCGAAGTGCCAGGGCGATGGCGTCGCTGGTACGAGCATCGATGATCTCCTCGATCCTGTCGCGCTCACAAATGATGCTACTGTAGAACACCCCGTCGACCAGTTTATGAATGATCACTTGCTTTACCACGATCTCGAATCGATCGGAAAAATTCTTGAACAGGTCATGCGTTAAAGGCCTGGGTGGTTTGATCTCCTTCTCCAGTGCAATGGCGATGGATTGCGCTTCGAAAGCTCCGATGACAATAGGTAATTTGCGGTCGCCGTCCTCTTCGCTTAAGATAAGGGCATAGGCCCCATTTTGGGTTTGGCTGTAGGAGATGCCTTTGATGTTAAGTCGTACTAAGCTCATTTTCCGTTCCAGATCAGGATTCCAATAAAAATGGGCTGTTCAAACAAGGGTTTTTCACTTATTCAAACAGCCCTTTTTCAAGGCACAAAATACTAAAATTTATGCGTTTTGTGCTTTAAAGGTCTTTAATTTTTCGGTGAGTTGTGGTACCACTTCAAACGCGTCGCCCACGATTCCGTAATCGGCTGCTTTGAAGAATGGTGCTTCCGGATCGTTGTTGATCACCACCTTTACTTTGGACGAGTTGATACCCGCCAGGTGTTGG
>JBCCHR010000419.1:0-2750 GCA_039028655.1 Bacteroidota bacterium | reverse complement strand
GAAGACGACCAGGCCTACTTGATCGACATCAAAAAAGAGGCAAACAAAGCAACGGACGAAAGCTACACCAGACGACTACCACTCTTCATTGGAAACAAAGACGGGAAGGAAGTGTATGTGATCCCGGTACGGGGGAAAGGACTGTGGGATGCCATCTGGGGCTTTATTGCCATGGATAAGAATATGACCATCCAAGGTGTCTATTTCGACCATAAGGGAGAGACTCCTGGACTGGGTGCCGAGATCAAACAACGATTTTTTATGGACGATTTTGAAGGAGAAAGCTTCCTTCAGAATGGAACCTTTGGCAGCATAAAGGTAGCCAAGGGGAATAACGATCCAAAGAACCTTGATAAAACCGATCAGGAAGTAGATGCACTGGCAGGTGCCACCATTACCGGTGACGGCTTGTCGGCTATGCTTCAGAAGGACGTAAAGATGTACGTGCCTTATTTCAAATCTTTAAACAAGTAATATGGGACTACTTTCAAAAAGAGATAGCAAGCTTATCCTAGACCCACTGGCGGATAACAACCCGATCACCATTCAGGTATTGGGAATATGTTCGGCCCTGGCAATTACCGCTCAGCTGAAACCCTCTATTGTAATGGCGATCTCCGTGATCTTCGTACTGGGTGTTGGTAACGTGGTAATTTCGCTAATGCGAAATATCATCCCGTCAAAGATCCGGATCATCGTTCAATTGATCGTAGTAGCCACCCTGGTAATCATTGTAGACCAGGTGCTCAAGGCTTTTGCCTACACCCTTAGTAAGGAGTTGTCGGTGTTTATCGGGCTTATAATTACAAACTGTATCATTATGGGACGTTTTGAAGCGTTTGCCCTTGGAAACGGTCCTTGGCGCTCTTTCCTGGATGGCGTGGGGAATGCCCTTGGATATGGTGTGATCCTAATTATCGTTGGATTCTTCAGAGAACTTCTAGGTTCAGGAACCTTGTTTGGTTTCAAAGTGCTGGGGGATCCGGTAGAGAAGACCTATTTGTATTCCATCGGCTACGAGAATAACGGATTTATGGTACTGCCGCCAATGGCGCTTATCGTTGTTGGGATCATTATTTGGGTGCAGCGTAGTAGAAACAAAGCACTTATAGAAGAACACTAGAACCCGCACTGAAAAAAGAAAAAAATGGAGCATTTAGAATTATTTTTTAAATCAATCTTTGTGGATAACATGGTATTCGCATATTTCCTTGGAATGTGCTCTTACCTGGCGGTATCCAAGAAAGTGAGCACGGCAGTAGGATTAGGTGCGGCTGTGATCTTTGTATTAACGGTAACAGTGCCGCTAAACTGGTTCCTCGATCAGTATATCTTGCAACCGGGTGCACTTGTGTGGTTGGACGGAAACTCCGATACCCCCGAACTAAGTGCCTATGCAGGTTACGATCTTAGTTTCTTGTCGTTCATCCTTTTCATCGCAACCATTGCGACTATGGTACAATTGGTAGAGATCGTGGTGGAGAAATTCTCTCCGTCGCTTTATAATTCGTTAGGGATCTTCCTGCCATTGATCGCAGTGAATTGTGCCATCCTCGGTGGTTCATTGTTCATGCAGTCGCGTGAGATCGAAACTTCCCTGCTGGCCCTCAATTATGGGTTCAGTAGTGGTATTGGATGGTTCCTTGCCATTGTTGCGATTGCGGCTATTCGCGAGAAGATTCGTTACAGCAATGTGCCGGCTCCACTTCGAGGATTGGGAATTACCTTCATTATCACCGGTTTGATGGCCATTGGTTTTATGAGCTTCGGTGGAATGTTGACCGGAGGGGACGATGCTGCGGCTTCAGAACAAACCGAAACCGCCACAGAACCATCGATAGACGAAATTGAAAAAGAAACCGAAACCGCTCAATTGGACGTTTCAGAAATCAAAAAATAAACTATGTTGTTAGCTATAGATCCTCTTTGGGGAACCATTCTCTTAACGGTAGGCGCCTTTTTGGTGCTCACCCTGGCCTTGGTAGCGTTGCTTTTGTTTACCAAACAAAAGTTGTCTCCTTCAGGACCGGTAAAGATTACTATTAACGACGAAAAGGTCATTGAAGTTGCTTCCGGAGGTACGTTACTGTCGACTCTGGGTAACAGCAAGATCTTCCTTCCTTCTGCTTGTGGAGGAGGTGGAACCTGTATCCAGTGCGAATGTCATGTACTTGAAGGTGGGGGAGAGGCCTTGCCTACAGAAACGCCACACTTTAGCCGTAAGCAATTACAAGAAGGAGCGCGCTTGTCGTGCCAGGTAAAGGTAAAGCAAGACATGAATATCCACATTCCTGAGGAGGTATTCGGGATCAAGAAGTGGGAAGCTACGGTGGTTAGAAATTACAATGTGGCCTCCTTTATCAAGGAATTTGTGGTAGAGATCCCGGAGGAAATGAACTACAAGGCCGGTGGATATATCCAGATCGAGATTCCTCCCTGTGAGGTTCCTTTTAGTGAGATGGACATCACTGCCCACCCGGAAGAACACGATACGCCGGATAAATTCCAGGCAGAATGGGACAAATTCGGTTTATGGCCTTTGGTCATGAAGAATACCGAGATTGTGGAGCGTGCCTATTCCATGGCTTCGTATCCTGCAGAAGGACGAGAGATCATGCTTAACGTACGTATCGCCACACCACCTTGGGATCGGCCTGAACCAACTCGGCCTGAGTTTGCCTCAGGGACTCTTCCGCAGCTTTCCTGACATTCACTTCATGCTCCAGTTCATGAGTTCTGTTGCGAACTCT
>JBCCHR010000418.1:0-2759 GCA_039028655.1 Bacteroidota bacterium | reverse complement strand
TCTGGAGGAGTTTGTGATAAGGTCTCCATAACAGCATCTTCGATACGTAGTATCGATTTATCTAATGCTTTGGCCATTTCACGATATGAAATCTGAACTTGTTTTGGTTTTCCGGTCAACAGATCACGACCTTGTACCGGCATATCTTCCGGCGGCAATTCCAGGTCTTCGGTGGCAGCACCAATCTGGATTTTTATCTTTTCGGCGGTACGCTCCCCAATATAGAGGTTGTGTTGGGTGCGCATATAATAAATAATATCGTTGGTAAATACATCACCCGCGATCTTTACCGATTTGTCACAAACAATTCCTCCCAAAGCAATGACGGCTATTTCGGTGGTACCTCCACCGATATCTACCACCATGTTCCCTTTTGGCTGCATGATATCCACTCCGATACCAATGGCCGCGGCCATGGGCTCGTGGATGAGATACACTTCCTTTCCATTTACACGCTCGGCACTTTCTTTTACCGCCCGCATCTCAACTTCAGTAATTCCACTGGGTATACAGATCACCATCCGTAGGGAAGGAGTAAAGATCTTCTTTTTAAGTGCAGGAATATCCTTGATGAACATATTGATCATCTTTTCACTCGCATCAAAATCGGCGATCACACCATCTTTCAATGGGCGAATGGTCTTGATGTTCTCATGGGTTTTTCCCTGCATCCTTGCGGCTTCCCTGCCCACAGCGATGATCTTACCGGTGGTTCGATCTCTGGCTACGATGGAAGGGGCGTCCACGACCACCTTATCGTTATGAATGATCAGTGTGTTCGCGGTTCCAAGGTCGATGGCTATTTCTTCGGTCAGGAAATCAAAAAATCCCATAGGTGCTTTAGGTGTTGAGTATTAATTGGTTGGGCTATATTCCTACAAATGTAAAAAAATTAGTGTTTAAAATGACGCACCCCGGTAAATACCATGGCTACGTCGTTTTCGTTGCAATAATTCACGCTTAATTCGTCCTTAATCGACCCTCCTGGCTGGATCACTGCCGTGATACCCGCCTTATGAGCGATCTCTACGCAATCAGGGAATGGAAAGAAGGCATCACTCGCCATCACAGCTCCCTGTAGGTCGAAGTCGAACGACCGGGCTTTATCAATGGCCTGTCGCAAAGCATCAACGCGAGAGGTTTGCCCAGTTCCACTTGCGCACAATTGTTTGTTCTTCGCCAATACGATGGTATTGGATTTGGTATGCTTGCAAACCTTCGACGCAAACAACAGGTCTTCTAACTCCTGGCTGGTGGGTTTATTGTGAGTGGCCGGGGTTAAATTTTCTTCGGAATCGGTCTGGGAATCACGATCCTGAACGAGGGCCCCATTCAAACAGCTACGGGTGATTGTAGCAGGGAACTCATACAGCTTTTGAACCAACAGGATTCGATTCTTCTTTCCTTTCAGAATATCCAAGGCTGCTTCTTCGAACGAAGGAGCGATCACTACCTCGCAGAATAGCTTGTGAATCTCTTCGGCAGTAGCCGCATCAATTTCAGTATTAGAAATCAGAATACCTCCGAAAGCCGACACCGGGTCGCCCGCCAGGGCGTCCAAATAGGCTTCCCTCACCGTTTCGCGCTGGGCAATCCCGCAGGCGTTATTGTGTTTCATGATCACAAAGGTGGGTGCCTCTCCCTTGAATTCATTCATGAGATTAACGGCCGCATCCACGTCCAGCAGGTTGTTGTAGCTCAATTCCTTGCCGTGGAGTTTGTCGAACATGGCGTCGAAATCGCCAAAGAAAAACCCTCTTTGATGTGGATTCTCACCATAGCGAAGCACTTTTCCATTCATTTCACTGAACTTTAAGGAAGCTATGGAATGGTCGGCATTGAAGTAATTAAAAATGGCGGTATCGTAGTGCGAAGAAATGTTGAACGACTTCGCGGCAAAATGCCTGCGTTGCTCGAGGGTAGTGGCACCATCGCCGTCATTGATCATTTGCAGCACTTCTTCATAATCTTCCATAGACGACACACACAACGTGTCCTTGTAATTTTTGGCGGCGGCACGAATCAACGAAATACCTCCAATATCGATCTTTTCAATGATGTCTTGTTCAGAGGCTCCCGAAGCCACTGTCTTTTCAAATGGATACAGATCGACGATCACCAGGTCCAATTGCGGGATGTTGTATTGCTGCATCTCGGCAACATCGCCTTCATGGTCCTGCCTGTTCAAAATTCCACCAAACACTTTTGGATGAAGCGTTTTTACTCTCCCGCCTAAAATGGAAGGGTAATCGGTCACATTTTCCACCGGGATCACCGGGATACCCAACTCGTTGATAAATTTTTCAGTGCCTCCGGTCGAGTAGATCACCACCCCCATTTCGTCCAGTCTTTTCACGATGGGTTCAAGCCCGTCTTTGTGAAATACCGATATCAGTGCCGAAGAGATTTTTTTTGTAAGTGCCATGAAATTGTAGCTATGGAATTTAAGACGCAAAAGTAAACAATTGAGGGCTAATTTTGTAACTTATGGCATCATAAAACGTCTTATTTTAGATTTGAAAAACTACGGGCTATCTCCCGATAGGTTTCAGTAAAAATTAGAAACCATGATCATCTATCTTCGCGTACTTAAAGAAAGCTTTGGTTTTGCAATCAATGCCTTAAGGAACAACAAGTTAAGAACATTTTTGTCGTTACTTGGAGTTACCATAGGGATATTTTCCATCATTGCGGTATTGGCCGCGGTGGATTCGCTTAAAAAAGAGATCGAAGGACAGATCAGTGGTTTGGACAACAGT
>JBCCHR010000417.1:0-2762 GCA_039028655.1 Bacteroidota bacterium | reverse complement strand
TGAATCCGCATTTCTTGTTCAACTGTTTGAACAGTATCAACAGTTTTATCATCAAAAATGAACAGGAAAAGGCCTCGGAGTACTTGTCCAAATTTAGTATGTTGATACGGAAAGTATTGAGCAATTCCAAAGCATCCAAGGTAACCCTGGCTGATGAGTTGGAGGCACTTGAATTGTATATCGAGATGGAGGCCCTGAGATTTAACAACTCCTTTGAGCATTCCATTACTGTTGGGAAAGAGGTAGAAAAAGATTACCTGGAGATCCCACCACTCATTATCCAGCCCTATGTGGAAAATAGCATCTGGCATGGCTTAATGCACAAGTCGAATGGAACGGGCCGGTTACATGTGGACATACAACAGGAGGACGATACCCTGATCTGTACGATCGAGGACAATGGTATTGGGCGGGAGGCCGCAGGGCGCATCAAGAGTAGAAGTGTGGTAAAGCGGAAATCCTTTGGGATGAACATTACTAAGGAGCGACTGGAACACATCAATGAAAAAGCAAAGGACACCACCCATGTTGCAGTGATCGATCTAAAGGATGCGAACGGGGAGGCAGCCGGTACCCGCGTAGTAATTAAAATTGTTGCATAGCATGAAAATTAGAACCATCATTGTCGACGATGAAGACCACTGCCTGGAAACCTTGCAATGGCAGTTGGAAAAATACGTACCGGAGGTAGCTGTACTAGCCTCGTTCAACACCCCCAAAAAAGCGTTGGACTTTGTATCGCAGAACGAGGTAGATCTGGTGTTTCTGGATATTGAAATGCCTGGTATGAATGGTTTCGAATTCCTCAAGGCGGTCGGTACTGTGAATTTCGAAGTGATCTTTGAAACAGCCTACGACGAGTTTGCCATCAAGGCCTTCGATGCCAGCGCGATCGGATATTTGTTAAAACCTATCAACAAGGATCTGCTGGTTGCGGCAGTAGGAAAGGTGAAAGAAAAGCGCACCAAAGCGTTGCTACCGCAGCAAATGGAGATACTGTATGACGCTTTGAGCACTCAAAGGCCGCTCCGGGATCGTATTGCAGTTCCTACACAGGAAGGCCTCTATTTCGTGAAGATCATGGAGATCATGTATTGTATATCGGATAGCAATTACACGCACATCCATCTCGAAAACGGTCAGACTATTTTGGTGAGCCGCACTTTGAAAGAAATAGAGGGATTGCTCGCTGGAGCTCATTTTCTGAGGATCCATCATTCCCACCTTATCAACCTACAGAAGATTGAAAAATACATACGCGGTGATGGAGGTTATGTGGTCATGGACGACAAAAAGTCGTTGAGCGTGAGCAGAAGCCGAAAAGACGCATTGCTCCGTATTTTTGGAGGATAGCGGCCGATTTCTTACCGGGAACCTTCGTAAGCTGCTTGATCAAGGCTGTTAACTACGCAGTTTATGCGTTAGCTGCTAGTTTTCCTTATGAAACGATGAGGGTTGAGGATACTTTTAAGCTTGTAAAGACCAAGCTTATGAAAACTTCCATTCGATCGCTTTCAGCCATACTTCTCATACTTCCTTTTTTTGCCCTAGCCCAGGTTGGAGTGGGTACGGAAACTCCCTATGCTCAACTCGATATTAAAGCGACCAACCAGGGTGCTCCTGCCATTACCGACGGCATTCTTATTCCAAAGATCGACGAATTTCCAACCGGTACACCGACGGCATCCCAGGATGGCATGATGGTTTTTGTGACCGGCTCGGGTTCGGCCTTCAAAGGATTTTACTACTGGGACCAGGCATCAACATCGTGGACCGCGTTTACCACCGGCAGCGCGAAGAACGACGCCTGGTTTGAGGAAAGTACCACCTCGCCACCCAACGATATCAACGACGATATTTACACCATGGGTTCGGTGGCGATTGGGAAGAATACGGCTTCCTACCTGTTGGATATTCAGTCCAGTACCGGTGGGAGAGGAGTAAACACGAATATCCAGGGCTCTGGTAGTTCCAGCCAGTTCGGGATGCTGAACACAGTGGGCACTTCCGGCAATGGTTTATCGATCGGCGTACGTAATGCGGTTTCGAGTTCGGGTACCGGTAGCCGCATTGGTGTGATTAATGCAATAACTGGTAATGGCAGCGGTTCCGGAACGATTTCCGGGGTATACAACGACATCCAAAGTAACGATAATGTGACCCATGTGGGAACGCGCAATGTGATGGCAGGCACCGGTTCGGGACTTAAGTACGGCACCTATAACAATATGCTTTCCTACGGTTCCGGGAATAACTTTGGCGTTTACAACCAGTTTTTCGGCAATGGGGGTGGTATCCTTAGGGGTACTTTTAACAGTTTTACCGGGGATGGAGACGGTATTCACTACGGGGTGCACAACGAATTGGAAGGCGAAGGAAATGGCCTCCAGTACGGCATACGAACCGAAATCCCCAATACAGGTACGGGAACCCATTACGGAGCCTACAACTTATTATCGGGCACTGGCAACGGCATCCATTACGGAACGTACAATCATGTGATCAGCTCGGGGAGTGCTACGAGATACGGCACCTATAATTTGTTGACAGGCACGGCAACCGGGGAAATTCGTGCCATTGGAAATGAGATCACCAATTCTTCCAATGGCCTTCATACCGGCATTAGGAATTCATTGAGCGGCTCAGGAACAGGGAGCCATATTGGCCTCTGGAACTTGATTTCGGGTAGCGGATCCGGACAACAGATCGGCACGGACACCCGCATTTCAAACAGCGGGAACGCCAATCATTATGGAATGTAC
>JBCCHR010000416.1:0-2778 GCA_039028655.1 Bacteroidota bacterium | reverse complement strand
GTGGAAAAACCCGGCTAATACATGGAAGGAGAGGAATAGAATATGCATGAAGGGTTGCCCAACAGATCAGGATCTATCTTCCGGAGCCCTGGGCATTTGCTGAGATAGGTACAGAACTCAGGCAAGGTAGTGAGTCACAATTATTAATTGGTTAAGTTGTTTAGAAAAGGGTGCTGTGGTTGGCGCCCTTTTTTTATTTACTTGTTTTTCATGTTATTGGCCGGCGGTTCGAAGTCCTCTTTATCCTCTTTGTTCTTCACATAGGTTTCGAGCCAGGTATCCTGTTCCCAAAGCAGATGAAGAATACTTTCCTTGGCACGGTATCCGTGACTTTCCTTTGGCAACATGACCAATCTGGCCGGAGCGCCCAGTCCTTTGAGTGCGTTGAAATAGCGCTCGCTCTGCAGGGGATAGGTCCCCGAGTTGTTATCGGCTTCTCCGTGAACCAGCAACAATGGTGTTTTCATCTTGTCGGCATGCATGAACGGCGACATGGTGTAATAGGTCTCCGGCGAATCCCAATAACTGCGTTGTTCGCTTTGGAAGCCGAAGGGAGTGAGTGTACGATTATAGGCACCACTGCGTGCAATACCCGCTGCGAACAGGTTGGAATGGCTCAACAGATTGGCTACCATGAATGCACCATAACTATGTCCTCCAACACCTACGCGCTCCCGGTCGATGTATCCAAGGGCGTCTACCGCATCGATGGCTGCCTTGGCGTTACCAACCAACTGCGACCTGAAGGTGTCGTTGGGTTCTTCGTCGCCTTCCCCTACGATCGGGAATGCGGCATCATCCAATACCACATACCCTCGGGTAACCCAGTAGATCGGACTTCCATAATAGGGATAGATAAATTCGTTAGGATTGGTCGTGTTTTGAGAAGCACTGCTCTTGTCTTTAAATTCCCTTGGGTATGCCCACAGGATCATAGGCATTTTCTCCTTTTTACTTTTGTCGTAGCCCACTGGAAGGTATAGGGTTCCTTCCAGGTCCAGACCATCGTCCCGCTTGTAGGTGATCACTTCCTTGTGGACGTTACTCAAACTTTTATACGGATTTTCAAAGGAGGTAACCGCAGTAAGGTCGTTCTTCTTGTTGATATTTCTGAAGTAGTAGTTGGGATATTCGTTTTGCGATTCGATGCGCACCAGGATCTTGCCCGACTTCATATCGATGGCGTCGTACAGATCTTCCTTTTTGTCGGTATATTCCGATTGATACACCCGTTTTTTGGTGTTCTTCTTCAAGTTGTAGGCATCGATAAATGGGAATTGACCATTTTCGGTATAGCCGTCGCCCATGAGGTAAGCCGTGCCATTAACAATGTCCATCACATATTGGCCATACTCGTTTCGTTTGGTCACAAAATTACCGGGATCGCTGTATCGGTCCTGGTAGTTTCTGTCTGAAATGACCTTAGGTTCTTTGTCGCTGTTAGAAGGATCGAACAGGTAGGTTTTGGTGTTCCGGTTGTTCCACCAGTAGTCGTAGGCAATGGCAGTTCCTTTGTTACCCCAGCTAATGCCCGAAAAGCGGTTTTGCGTCCCCATTAATTTGCGTGGGGTGCCCGTAAATGGAGCCGGTACTTCGTAGGCGATGTCGCGTATTTTTACTTTGATCTCCGGGTCGCCACCGTCCTGGGCTTCTACCCAATAGAGCGTAGCAGGCTGGTCGCCTCGCCATTGCATATTTCGCTTGCCTTTTCGGGTGGCCATAAATCCTTTAGGTCGCACTTCGTCCAGGGCCACCTCGTTCACAGTTTTTACTTTATTCCCTTGAGTGTCGTAAACGGTCTCATCAAAAGGGAATCGGTAAAATGGAACCAAATACGAAAATGGTTTTTTGATCTGCGTGATCATCACGTAGTTTCCATCGGGAGAAAAACTCACGCCGCGATACATGGCCGCCGGAAGAAAGTTACTGCTACTTCCGTCCAGGTTGATTTTTTTTAATTCTGAAATGGCCAGGGTCTCAAAATTGGCCTCGTCATTCGGGTTTTTGAGAAGATCCTGATAGGTTCTGTTCTGTGCTTTTGCCCCGTCGCTAACCGAAATTGTTGGCCCTTGAGGAACAGCTGTGGCCGTATTGATGAGTGATTTTTTGTTGGCCGGCAACATTTTAACCAGCAGCGCGCTCCCATCTTTGAACCAATTGAGCGCATTGCCCATATTGGCATTTACGGTGGCCGAGGATATCTTCGAAGCCTTACCATTGTGCACGTCCAGTACCCAGACCTCCACGCCGGTTTGCGTGGTATTCAGGCAGGCGATCCTGGTTTGGTCCGGCGACCACCGAAAGTTGGATAGCCTTGGATTTTCCGGCAGGCCGGTTACCTGAGCCGCGTCCTTGTCGGTCGCCTTCTTTACTTTAATGTTGTTGAAGTAGTTGGTACGGCTGCCAATATTGGTCACGGGATTGATCCTCAATCCTCCCAGGCGTAATTCGGTTTCGGAAAGTTCGGCGATGGACTTGAAGGCATCGCGGTACAATAGCACCACATATTCGGCTTTATCGTCCATGATCACACTGGGAGCCAATGGAGCATCCACCAGATCAAGGATTTCTTTAGGGGGTTGTTGGTAGGAGGTATTTTCCTGAGCAAAGAGGATAGAAAAAGTAGGAAATGCCAAAAAGGCAAAGAGAAGGACAGCGTATTTTTTCATGAGTGTAAAATTTTGTAAAAAGATACTCAAAATAACAGTAGTCCCCTCAAAAATAGTGGTGGGTTAACGTTAAATTATTAAAATTTGGTTTACAGAAGATAGCACAATG
>JBCCHR010000415.1:0-2821 GCA_039028655.1 Bacteroidota bacterium | reverse complement strand
GTCGAGTTCAGGTAGGGCCTTGTCGGATAGCCTGGAAACATACGACAGGTGCAAATAGGATTCCGGGGCATGGGCGAAATTATAGCGAGCAATCACACCGTCCCAATTAATAAAGGAAGCCACGAGCAGTATCACAAAGGCAGCACGGGCGTTGGTTCGAAATAGGAAATAAGTCGACTTTTTATCCCGGATCTTTCGGAAAACAGTATACAGACCATAGCCAACGAGGAGGAGGAATATCACAACGCCTATGCGTTTGTACGCGAGTGAAAAGTATTCGATGTAACGTAAGTTTCTGACGGCTACGGAAATTGCGAGGATACCGTTTTGAGCAATCCAGGCATAGCTCAGGATTTTGAGCCACTTGTTTTTCGAGTAGAAGTTTAGATTTCTTCGGAAGAAAAAGAGTACCACACCAATCGAGATCAGTATTGAGAAAATCAACATATATGTTCCCTCGTGCACATACTGTTTGAGCGTTTGGCCCTCCCAGGCAAAATTGAACCAAACCCAATACATGTCCATGACATTCAAGGTGAGGAGTAATAGGTTAAGAACCACAAGCAAGAAAATTCCCGCCTTGTACTCGTTCTTTAGTGCTGTGAGTCCAAACCGACGTGGTATTTTGGAACGAGTTCGCACGAGGTTGTTGGTAGCGATTGTATCGGAAGTTTCCATCTCCTTATTTCGTGCTCGTACGAGCAAATAAACACTAATCAATAACGATAAGACGAAGGTGGAGATCCACCCCAGATCCAGTCCCTCAAAGAGAAAAGTTACCCCATTTTCCATTCCCGTCCCCATGGAGTTTACCATATCACCAAAAAAGGGATTTGAAAAACTGTAGATCACAATGAAGACACCCACCACCAAAATGGGTAGCACAAAAATCCTGGCACGCCAAAGTAAGGATCCGTATCGTCTTCCACGGCCGTTGGATTTGGACCATTGAGAGACAAATTCGACAGGAGCCTGAATAATGGATGAAAAAGACAGCCCAAGGGCAGTGACCAGGGAACGCACTTTCGAATAATTCAGCACACCGATGAACAAAAATGCGGTTACAAAATGCATCATATAGCTGAACACAGAAAAGGTGAGTACGGTAAAAAGCCCTGATAGTATAAACCCGGTGGCGAGTAGTATCTCATTGGGATGCCTCCATTTGAGTTGCCCATTCAGTATTAACCACGACATCAACAGGAGATCGAAGAGGAATAGATTCAACCCAAAGGATTGTTTGTAGAACAGACTTGTGATTAGTAATCCACAACAAAGTACGGCCAGGAGAAGATGCTTAAATTTCATCTAAAAAATCAATTAAGGTTTAGATGTAATTTTTTTCCGTATCGCGTCGCTTTTAGAGGGTACGCTAAATAGATAGGGAATACCGCGAAAGGTTGCGTTTGAGTTGCTTAATAAGGTGGGAGTAGCTACTCTGGGGAGCCGAATTCGTAATCGCGTTCCACTAGGCAAATTCGTACGCGATACCATTGGTACCATTGTTCCTGGCCCAAGTGTTGCGCTTTTAGGTGTTCCATATGGCCTTTCCATGTAGCAATATCATCCAGCGATCTCCAATAGCTGATAGAAATTCCAAGTTGATCGCGGGCGTGCTCAAATCCGAGAAATCCCGGCTGCTCTCGCGCCAAAGCTTCCATGCGATCTGCCATTTGCGAATAGCCTTCGGTTTGTTGGGTTTGCCGGTTGGTGAAAATGACGGCGTAATAGGGTGGCTGGGGTTTCATTCCTGGTCTTTATAAATACCAATCGTGATCTCTCCGTTGGCGTTCATATGGGCGCGGTACATCCCGGCCGTGTTGAATTCCATCGCGATATTGCCATTCTTGTCGATCGCGACAATGCCTCCGTCACCGCCAAGGGCCGGTACTTTTTTCTGAATTACTTCTTGTGCCGCTTCCTGAAGACTAAGGCCTTTGTATTCCATAAGTGCAGAGATATCATGGGCGACCATGGCTCTGATGAAGAACTCTCCCCAACCTGTGGACGAAACAGCACAAGTGGCGTTATTGGCATAAGTTCCCGCTCCTATGATCGGGGCATCGCCAATTCGATTCCAGCGTTTGTTGGTCATCCCGCCGGTAGAAGTGCCGGCAGCCAAATTGCCATTTTTATCCAGCGCGGCGCAGCCCACAGTGCCAAATTTTGTACTGCGGATGAATGGGTCATAAGGTAGCACAGCCACTTTCGATTGGGCCTCTCGCTCCTTGGCTCGCTGCAGAGATCTGAACCGTCGTTCGGTATAGAAATAGGAGGGGTCCACCAATTCGATGTCCCGCAGAGCGGCAAATTCTTCTGCACCCGCTCCCGAAAGCATCACATGTTCGCTGTTCTCCATGACCTCCAACGCCAGATCGATCGGGTTCTTCACCCGGGTGACGCCGGCGACCGCTCCTGCATTTAATGTGGCACCGTCCATCACCGAAGCATCCAGTTCATTGGTCTCATGATTGGTAAATACGGCCCCTTTACCGGCATTGAACAGGGGAGAATCTTCCATGATATTGATCGATGCCGTAACAGCGTCCATGGCGTCGCCACCGGAATTCAAAATTTCATGTCCGGCCGTAATCGCTTCTGTAAGAACCGCTTTATAAGCAGCTTCCAACGAATCGCTCATGTTTTCTTTCAGAATGGTTCCTGCTCCTCCGTGGATCACAAGGCCAAACGTTTCTTCGGAAGCCACGGATTGTGCTTCAGTATTTTCCGACGATTCAGCAGAATTAATATCATTTTTACAGCTTAAGTGCACAAAAAACCCGATGAAATGCACAAAAATTAGAAATTTTTTCATTTTTTC
>JBCCHR010000414.1:0-2833 GCA_039028655.1 Bacteroidota bacterium | reverse complement strand
GAATATTGAATATTGAATATTGAATATTGAAGTTGAACATTGACTCACCGATACGTCTCTTCTTCTCCTTCCAGTATCTGAAGATAGCTCTTATACCGTGACCAGGCCACCTGTTCTTCCTCCAACGCTTTTTTTACCGCGCATTTGGGTTCCTCCAAATGCAGGCAATTATTAAACTTACACGCCTGCTTTAATTCGAAGAATTCAGGGAAATAATCCCCGAGTTCTTCCTTGTCCATTTCCACCACGCCAAATCCTTTGATCCCCGGTGTGTCTATGATCTGCGCTCCAAAGGAAAGGTCAAACATCTCTGCAAAGGTGGTGGTATGTTGCCCTTGCTGGTGCTGCTCGCTTATTTCGGAGGTGCGAAGATCCAAGCCGGGTTCAATGGCATTCACCAAAGTAGACTTGCCCACTCCGCTATGCCCGGAAAACATACACACCTTGTTCTCCATTAATCGCTTTACCTTTTCAACATTCTTCCCGGTCTTGGCCGAAATCCCAATGCACTCATACCCGATCTTGCGATACAACGTAGCCAGGTATCGAACCTCGTCCAACTCGTCCGGCTCGTACGTATCGATCTTATTAAACAGCAACACCGCCGTGATGTCGTAAGCCTCTGCGGTTACTAAAAATCGATCGATAAAGGAGGTAAAAGTTACCGGATTATTGAGGGTAATCAGTAAAAAAGCGATGTCGATGTTGGCAGCAATAATGTGCGTTTGCTTCGATAAGTTCACACTCTTACGAATGATATAGTTTTCGCGCTCATCGATGGTGTGGATCACACCAACCGTTTCATCTCCCTTTGTTTGAATTTCAAAATAAACATGGTCGCCTACCGAAACCGGATTGGTACTTTTGATACCGTCGATGCGAAATTTTCCCTTGATCCGGCATTCGTAAAATACCCCATTCTCGGCTTTCACGGTATACCAACTTCCAGTCGATTTGTAAACGGTTCCTCGCATGTGTTCTTTCAGAATAACAAAAATAGGCACTTTTGTCAAGACGACCTATTCGATGGCACAACGAGGCAGTTGTCTTTTGTTACTTTTGCTGAAGTACTTTTTGCTTCACCACCACCTCCTGGTGATTAATCGATTCCTGGTGAATGGCCTTAAACACTTTCAAGATAAATTCCTCGCTCAGGTTTTGCTCCTCGCCCTGAAGGATCATTTTTCCCAGTATCTCGTTCCAACGCTTTGTTTGTAGTACGGCTACGTTATTATCTCTTTTCAAAGCTCCTATTTCGTCGCTAATTCGCATCCGTTTCCCCAGCATTTCGATCAATTGATGATCCACCACGTCGATCTTGGTACGCGCCGTCGCCAGTTTGTTCTGGAATTCCACCGCATCACCTTCCTCCTGTCGTATACGCAGGTCCACCGTCATCTGGTCCAACGTACCAGGGGTGATCTGCTGCTTGGCATCACTCCAGGCCTTATCCGGATCGTGATGCGTCTCTACCATCAAACCATCGTAGTTGAGATCAAGTGCTGTTTGACAAAGATCGAAGATAATATCACGTCGCCCGGCAATGTGGGAAGGATCCAAAATGAGTGGTAGGTCCGGAAATCGGTTTTGCAGGTCGATCGGGATCTGCCATTCCGGATTGTTGCGATATCTCGTTTTCTCATAGGTAGAGAACCCACGATGGATCACACCAAGATTTTCAACCCCCGATTTGTAAAAACGCTCCACAGCACCTAACCATAAAGCGAGATCCGGGTTCACAGGATTCTTGATCAACACGGTTTTCTCACATCCCTGCAAGGCTTCTGCGATCTCTTGAACAATAAAAGGAGAAACGGTAGTACGCGCGCCTATCCATAGAATGTCCACATCGTGTTTCAATGCCAGGTCCACATGATGGGGATTGGCCACCTCGGTGGTAGTTAGCATGCCTGTTTCTTCCTTGGCTCGCTGCAACCACTTGAGCCCAAGTGCTCCTACACCTTCAAAATTTCCGGGGCGCGTTCGCGGTTTCCAGATACCTGCACGCAATACAGTTGCGTCCGTATCCTTCAGCTGATGGGCGATCGTTAATACCTGTTCTTCGGTTTCGGCACTGCACGGTCCGGCAATGACCAACGGATGTGCAAGATACATTTTGGCCAGCCAGTTTCCTAATTCCTTTTTATTCTCCATCTCTTGTAACTTTGGTCAATTCACTTGGCAGGTTCTTTCTGTTCTGGGTGTAGGTGCCGACTACCTTCAGTTCTTTTACTGCGGGCTCCAGGTCTTCCATCGCACGGTAGAAATCATCGATCGAATGGAAGGTGATATCCACAAAAAAGGCATATTTCCACGGCATTCCCAGAACCGGAAGCGATTGGATCTTCGTCAGGTTCATGTTGTATTCGGCCAGGATCTGTAAAGCCCTGCTCAGGGTTCCTACCTCGCTGCCCAAAACAAATTTGATGGTAGCCTTGTCTACCGACTTACGCGTTAAGGCCGAACCACGCTTGCCAATAAGCACGAAACGCGTCTGGTTCTCCTTCATGTCCTGTATATTGCTGTCCAATATCTTTAACCCATATCGCTCGGCCACCTGCTTTCCGGCGATCGCCGCAACACCTTTTAGATTGTTCTCTTTAATTCGCTTGGCCTCACTGGCAGTGTCCTTCCCTTCAATGATCTTGAATTGGGGCGGAAACTTGCGCAGGTAATCCTTGCACTGCAACAAGGCTACCGGGTGTGAGTGCACTTCGAAAATATCGATGATGGATTCGCTCTCCAACGACATCAAATACATTTGAATATTGAGAAACACCTCGTCGATGATCTCAAAATCGCCGGCCTCCACCAAATTATAATTGGGCAGGAT
>JBCCHR010000413.1:0-2855 GCA_039028655.1 Bacteroidota bacterium | reverse complement strand
GTACCAATTAAGGTCCAGGCTCCAGGATCTGTTTCGAAACCTACATAAGTTCCGGACTTGGCATATACTTCCACATCGAAAGTGGCACCGGTATCACCATGGATATCGAATGAATCGATGGTAAGGTCTGTAAGCGCATTCATATCGAACATGTTTCCGAAGTTACCATTACCACCTGCAAAGGTCGTTTCCAAACTTCCCGGAGTACATGTTCCTCCTCCACCGCCGCCATCGCAGCTATAGGTTCTAAAGGTATAATCGAATGTAGGGAACTGTTGGTAACCAGCATTGGCATAAACCTCTCCATCAGGATACGGATCGTTGGTCGATCCTGCCACACATTCGGTTACAGTTCCTTCTATGGTAATGAAATAGGTGTTTCCTGGCGTTACTGTAACCACAGGATCCCAGAATACATCTACCCAGACATCACCGGTGGTAACGGTAGTTCCCGTTGCCAACATGGTTCCGCCGGCATTGGGAAGCGCATCCCAAAGTGAAAGCGTAAGGTCCTCTCCTGTACTGGGAGCTGTAAACTTAATTCCTGCACCTGCCGATTCGGTCTCGGTGGGAATATACGATTGGGCTAGATCTGTTTGAGAGATGAGGGCCATACAAGTGTCCTCAACATCCTGGTTGATCTCCAACATGGGTGCAGGACAAACGCCTCCACCGCCTCCACCACCACCGGAAAGTACTTCAACTTCCCAGCCACAAGTGTTCACCACAGCCGTCGCACTGAACTCAAAAGTAAGGGCGTCTGTTGTAGAGGTGAAAATAGCAGAACCGTTCGCAGCAATCATACCTGCGAGCGTATCGGTGTCTGAATTCAAATTACTGTCATAAATAAGCGTTGACGAAGTATCCGGACCGTCGTAGATCATCAGGAAATCGAAGGTTCCAAATACACGAAACTCCAGAAACTCAACCTCCAGGCCAGTTCCAGTCAACGTAGTCGTGGTCACACAACCACAGTTAGGGTAATCTCCCGTATTTCCGGAAGAAGTGGTAGTACAATCACCACCTGGCCCACCGGTAACTCCGTCGGTTGGATCATAGAAGAAGTCCCCGGTATCTGCCGCAAAGGTTTCGGTCGCACCAGCGTTGGGAATAATATCCGCCATGGAGCGATTGCGTGGCCCTTCGGAAACAAAGTTGGAAGAGGACGTATTCACGCCTCGTTCACTTTGACTTGCATCCAGCTCCTGCTGGATCGCAATAGGATCTGTTTGTAACAGTTGAATCGCTCTTCGAACAACCATACCGGCCGAAGATATGCCATCCGCACTCGCTGTGGCCGGAACAGCATTTTGGCTGGTCATCGCGCTTTCTACTTTCTGAGGCAGCCGTTGCGTATCGCCCACCAAATCAGAATCTTCAAGCGTCGACTGACTAAAGCCAACAGTGCACATCAATAGTGCAATCAAAAAAGTAAAGTTTCTCATAATATTCATTTAAAAATAATCAGTTAATACCAACTAAAAATATCCAAAAAAAAGGGAACTACAAAGCTTTTAACGGACAAGTATCAATACCGGATAAAATATTCAATTTTACCGTTCAAAAACAAAAAAACCCGCCTAATGGCGGGTTCAATTTAAATTTTATACGGTCTATTCCTCTCCGGTGAATGCTTCCATGACGGCATCACTAACCCCCATATTGGAAAAGCCACCATCATTATATAAATTCTGAAGGGTAACTTTGCGCGTGAGGTCGCTAAATAAAGAGACCGTATAGTTGGCGCAATCCAAAGCTGAAGCATTGCCAAGTGGCGACATTTTTTCGGCATAAGCGATAAAGCCATCAAAACCTTTCACACCCTGACCGGCTGTTGTTGGAGTAGGCGACTGAGAGATCGTATTGACCCGTACTTTTTTATCCCTTCCGAAGAAATAACCAAAGCTCCTCGCAATAGATTCTAAGTACGCTTTATTATCGGCCATATCATTGTAATCCGGAAAAACACGTTGCGCCGCCATATAAGTGAGAGCAACAATGCTTCCCCATTCGTTCATCGCATCTTTTTTGTACAACACCTGCATGGTCTTGTGAAACGACATGGCAGACACATCCCATCCCTTGGCTGTCCAGTCATACTTCTGATCGGTATAGGCCTTTCCCTTTCGAACATTCACAGACATCCCGATAGAATGAAGCACAAAATCGAGCTTGCCGCCAAGGATCTCCATAGACTGGTCTACCAAATTCTCAAGGTCTTCCAAATTGGTGGCATCTGCCGGTATGATCTGCGCGCCGATCTTTTCAGCCAGGTTGTTGATCTGTCCCATACGCATCGCGATGGGAGCGTTGGTTAACACGATCTCTCCACCCTCTTCATGCACCCGCTCGGCCGTTTTCCAGGCGATGGAATTTTCGTCCAGTGCCCCAAAAATGATTCCTCGTTTTCCTTTTAATAAATTGTATGACATGTCGTTGCTTGGTTTTTCGGTTGTTTATAAAGACGGAGACCCCATTAATCTTTACACGATTTCGTAAAGCCCTCCCCCTAAATTTATGGGGCAAAGATACATTAATTCAATAATTGTTTGGCATGTGCAATGGCTGAATCGCTCACCGTGCTTCCTCCGATCATTTGTGCAATTTCAATGATACGCTCTTCGGGAGTAAGCTCCTTGATCTGGGTGGTCGTTCGCTCACCTGCTTCCTCCTTGTACACGCGTTTGTGATGGTCTCCCTTGGCTGCTATTTGTGGTAAGTGAGTGATGCTTAGCAACTGCATTTTCACACTCATTTGATTCATGATCTCGGCCATTTTGTGCGCAATCTCTCCGGACACCCCGGTATCTATCTCGTCAAAGATTAGTGTGGGTAATTTCTTGTATTGACTCAGC
>JBCCHR010000412.1:0-2856 GCA_039028655.1 Bacteroidota bacterium | reverse complement strand
CCTATATCTCCAAAGGTACCGTCGTAGGGTTATCCAAAATGAATCGGATTGTAGATTATTACGCAAAACGACCACAGGTACAGGAACGACTCACCATGCAGATCGTGAGAGAATTGCAACAGGTACTGGGCACCGAAGATGTAGCTTGTGTGATCGATGCCAAGCACCTATGTGTGAATTCAAGAGGAATTCGTGACATCGATAGTAGCACTGTGACCAGTGAATTTGGAGGAAAATTCAAGGAAGAAAGTTGCCGTCGCGAGTTTTTGGATTACATTCGGCTGGAAACCGAATTTTAATCCACCGATCTCTTTCAGCAACCACCACTTTCTTATTGAATACCATGAATTTATACGATTCGCAATCCGTTAGCATTTACAATTCCTTGACAAAGACCAAGGAACCCTTTCAACCCCTCGTTTCGGGAAATGTGGGCATGTATGTTTGTGGACCTACTGTCTACAGCAATGTGCACCTGGGGAATTGCCGCACGTTCCTTTCGTTCGACCTTGTTTTCAGGTATTTAAAGCACTTGGGCTATAAAGTGCGGTATGTCCGGAACATCACCGATGCGGGACATTTGGAAAACGACGGTGAGAGCGGAGAGGATCCCATCCTTAAAAAGGCGCGAATCGAACAGCTGGAACCCATGGAAGTGGTCCAGAAATATGCGGTGGACTTCCATAATGTGATGGCCAAGTTCAACGCCCTGCCACCCAGTATCGAACCCACGGCTACCGGGCATATTATCGAACAGATCCAGATCATCGAAACCATACTGGAAAAAGGCTATGCTTACGAAAAAAACGGCAGCGTGTACTTTGATGTGCTCAAATTCAATGAAGATCATGAATATGGCAAGCTAAGTGGTCGACAATTGGAAGATATGATCGCCAATACCCGTGAGCTGGCAGCGCAGAGCGAGAAAAAGAATCCGCAGGATTTTGCCCTTTGGAAAAAGGCAGAACCTCAGCATATCATGAGGTGGCCTTCTCCTTGGAGTGACGGTTTTCCGGGCTGGCACCTCGAATGTACGGCCATGAGTACCAAGTACCTGGGTAATAATTTTGACATTCATGGTGGCGGAATGGACCTTAAGTTTCCGCATCACGAGTGTGAGATCGCACAGGCAGAGGCCTGCAATAACGAATCTCCGGTAAACTACTGGATGCATGCAAACATGCTCACGCTCAACGGAAAGAAAATGGCAAAATCGACAGGAAACAACATCCTGCCTAACGAGTTGTTTAGCGGGGAAAATACAATCCTCAGAAAGCCCTTTGCCCCTGCCGTGGCGAAGTTCTTCATGTACCAGGCCCACTATCGGAGCATCCTTGATTTTTCCAGTGATGCACTGGAAGCTTCGGAAAAAGGATTTTTCCGTTTGATGGATGCCTACAGGCACGTAGGGAGTCTCCCAACCAGTACGGAGAGCAGTTTCGACGTTCCCGGATGGCGCCAGTCGTGCTACGACGCCATGAACGACGACTTCAACAGCCCGATCTTGATCGCCCAATTGTTTGAAGCAGCCAAGGTGATCAATGCAGTAAAAGAAGGAAGCGCCTCCATAACGGAAACCGATCGCGGTATGCTGCAGCAAACATTGCATGATTTTATGTTCGACGTCCTCGGCTTGGTGGATATCAGTTCCCAATCGGCCGACGACAGCAATAAGCTCAATGGTGCCGTAGAGTTGCTTATCGAATTGAGAAATAAGGCGCGAGCCAACAAGGACTTTGAAACCAGTGATACCATTCGCGACCAATTACAGGAAGTGGGCATCCAACTTAAGGATGGTAAAGATGGTACGACTTATTCGTTGAGTTAGGGGGAAGACAAAGATTTGATGTCGGGAGTCGGAAGTCCGAAGTCGGAAGCATTAACTCTTGACTCTAAATATTGAATTTTTTATTCTAACAATATGTCGCTGCGAAGCATTCTTATCGCACCCTTTATACTGCTCATACGCTTTTACCAGCGGGTGATCTCACCGTTGTTTCCGTCCACTTGTCGTTACACCCCTACCTGTTCACATTATACGGTAGAAGCCTTGCAAAAGCACGGCCTCTGGAGGGGCAGCTACCTGGCCATTAGGCGAATTGGCAGTTGCCATCCCTGGGGAGGCAGCGGCCATGATCCGGTGCCGGAAGTGAAGTGCTGTGGTACCGAAGCCGGCGAAAAAGAAAAGAAATAATTAACAGTTATTCAATCCACCTTTTTTATATTTACCACTGCTCATTGGGACGCTGGTCGCAATGAAATTTCATCTAACCTTTAGTGTATGCACCTTTTAAGCTTTTCCTGGAATCCTTCAGAAGGCCTGGACCTCGGTTTTTATACCATCCAATATTACAGTTTGATGTTTGTGATCGCCTTCGTAGTAGGTTGGTTCCTGATGAAACGGATCTACAAGAACGAAGACATTCCCATGTCAAAGCTGGACAGCCTGTTTATCTATATGGTGCTGGCGATCCTGATAGGCGCACGTTTGGGACATGTGATCTTCTATCAATCGGAGTTGTTCTCCGAAGATTTTTGGTCGGTCTTCCTGCCCATCTCCACTAAGGACGGGTTCCAATTTACCGGTTTCCGGGGATTGGCAAGCCATGGTGCAGCCATTGGTGTGATCGTGGCCATGTACATCTATTGTCGACGCGTCCTCAAGCGCCACATGCTCTGGGTTTTGGACCGGGTAGTGATCCCTGTGGCCTTTGGAGCCATTAAGGAAATTTCCGATCCGTACCATAATGGCTCCAAAGGCCACAGGGATCACTACCCGGTCCAAAACCCAGAGCATGTGGCGCTTGAGGACGCGTCGACAATAGATGTACATGGCCACGATCACACCAATGGCTG
>JBCCHR010000411.1:0-2866 GCA_039028655.1 Bacteroidota bacterium | reverse complement strand
TCCCAATGCGGTAAAGTCGCCTTGTGTGGCAAAGTCGAAGGTAACTTCTTCTTCGGAATTGATCGTGCCTGTAAAGGTCTCAACCACAGCAGCACCTCCATTGATCGTATACTGAACATCGAAGTTTGACTGCGGACTGGCACCGAAGTTTCTAATGGTCACCGAAATGGTCTCCATTCCCAATCCCGAACCTGTAACTGGCGCAACCATCTCCAGTGGTCCTACATCATCGGCCAGAAGGTGTGTAACCTCTTTAGTAAAGGCATCGTTGGGGGTAAATTCATCACCCGCCAGATTCGTAGTTACTTCGATCTCGTAGGTTTGTCCGGAGTTGGACAGGTCCACGGTTTGCGCAAAAGTGTAGGTGTCGGTCGAATTAGCACTTATCGAGCCTACATAGGTTTCGCTGGCCACCAAATTACCATCTACTCTCAGTTCCAGCGGAATGTTGGTTTGAGTGGCCGTACCGAAGTTTCGAATACTCACCTCAACGGTCTCGGCGTTGGTTAAAATACCATTGCTTGGACTGATGATATCGTTCACCCCTACATCGGCGGCAAATCCTCCACTCAGCGTAAAGGAAGCGATCTGGGTACGCCATGCGTTGGTTGCTGAAAAGAACTCGGCAGTATGCCAGAAGGTGAAGTTGTCTGGATCCATCGTGAGGTGTGAATAATCACCAAATCGGTTGGTAGTGGTCTGTACCCCTACTCCATCCACGATGGTTGTTTCGGCTACGGTCATGGTTCCTAAAGGATCCCCATTAAAACGACCCGTGTAACGAATTCCCACTGGAAGTGTCGGACTCGCAATATTGAATCCCAATCCGATGTTTCCTGCGGCGTCGATCGCACCACTTCCCATGAATCGGCTGTGACCGTCGGCCGGAGCGTAGGTTCCTTCCTGGTAAATGCTCCAGGGGTTCACGTCGTCATTTCGCAGCTCGATCCATCGTACACCCGAGGTGTCGTTCCCATCAATGTCATGATTGAAGGTGATCAACCAGGAATTGTGCGTTCCGAAGCTGCGATAATTGGCGGCGAATGAAATAATTCCACCGATCATATCGATCTTGTTCGAAGTACCGGGTTGTCCAACATCTCCGGTTCCGAAAGGTGCGAATACTGAGTTGAACGGATCGGTGGGTACTTCTAGTGCCGAGGATATTGTAGAGTTACCAACGGTAACCCAATCCATATCGATCTCCCATATTTTCAAGTGGTCGAAGGTAACTCCGGACCAACCGTCATCTTGCAGGTAAACGATATAACCGGGCACATCGGCCGGGAAGGTAGTTCCTAATAGATTGGCGGGTTCCGGGCTCAAAACGGTGTTGTTATTTTGTACATTTCCAGGAAGCGGAAACCCAACGATCTGGGGGTCGGCTCCACCGGCAAGCACCACATCACGCTCTATGGCGTATACTTTGTTGGTCCCTCCCTTATTGGCGGTTAGGTAATAGGCATCGGGCCAAACGCTGTAGTGCGGATAATCCGGAAAGGCGTCAAAAGTAAATTGGTATACGTTGTAGGCACCCGTTGGGTCATTGGTCTCTGACACTCCGATCGCCAATGAATTGGAAAGCGAGCCAAATTCGCTCACAAACCAACGGTCTGCCAGTTGATCATAAAGAATAATGGGGTCTCCTGAATTTGAATTAATTCCCAAAAAAGTACCCAGGGCGGTTGGTCCTGCAATGAGTCCTCCCGTCTTGTCAAATATCTTTACGATAGAGTTTACTGCATGCACGTAGTGATTTGGTCCCACGGCACCACTGGGATCAGGCGGTACGAATCCAGACTCGGAGGAAGAAGCTCCGATAAAATTTTCTTCCAGCGCATAACTATGGATGCCACCAACAGCATTTTGAACGTTGTTGTCGTACCCTCTTGGCAACGCATTTGCGTTCACCTGAGGATTGTAACGCGATCTATTTGGGAAGATCGTAAGCGTTTTTGGATCCATGTTAGGATTGTTCTCAACTGTGGGGAAATCTCTTAAGGGGATGGTCTTCCCGATGTAGGTTCCATGAATAATTTCCGTAGGCGGAAAGGAATCTTGTGCCCAAAGCCCGGTGGATGTTAGGGCAAGCACGAAAAGTAATAACTTGAGTTTCATAGTGATGAATTTAGGTTAATAATCATAGCAGTAGGCAAGTTATTATTTTCCCTTCGGAATGCGACTTTTAAAAACTCATTAAAAACTCACATCTACCGTCTAAATTAGGGTTACAGCCTTATTTGATTCCGAAGAAAAAAAAATGGCAGCCCGAAAGCTGCCATTCTCATACTATGTTAAAATGGATCTACTGAACGATAATTCGAGCCGTTTGATAGGATGTCGTAGTTTGTCCTCCTAACTTAAGAAGGTATACGCCACTTGGCATATTCGACATATCAAGGCTAACCTTGTAGGTGTTGCCATCTTTTGGTAGTTTCTTGTTAAAATCCAATTCCTGTCCAAGGATGTTATATACACCCATGTAAACCCCACCATCGTAGTTGGTTCTCAAGGAAATATCGAACTGATTGTTGGGCAATGTGGTTACCACAAGGTCACCATTGGAAATAGCGGCGTCGTTTACACCTAGTTCACCAATGTTGGCGGTGTAATCTTCGGTCTCACCATACTGGGTCACCTCACAAGCGTCGGTTGGAACCGGTGCCTGCCAGTTACTCTTGGCGCGCATTCGGTGCTCTCCAACAGTAGCGTTTGCAGGCACAGTGAGTGTCACTGTGCCTGCAAACGCTACTGTTGGAGAGCACCGAATGCGCGCCAAGAGTAACTGGCAGGCACCGGTTCCAACCGACGCTTGTGAGGTGACCCAGTATGGTGAGACCGAAGATTACACCGCCAACATTGGTGA
>JBCCHR010000410.1:0-2874 GCA_039028655.1 Bacteroidota bacterium | reverse complement strand
GTTGTTGTCGTCGGCAAAGTTTTCTGCACCCGGGAATTGGGCTTCCACATCGGGGTGAGGAACAAAATCAACCGTGTTGTGGTTCAATACCAAAAAGGCAGTACTCCAAACACTACCACGGGTCTCACCCGTCATAGGACTGCCCAGGATCATAAAGTCACGAGATGCCAAATTAGGAGTGGTCTGCAATACGTTGATCGTTCCGTTGTTGGTAACCAACGGGTTGGCGTCGTTTTGAACCACACTACCCTCATGTTCCACAATCAGGGTACCGTTGTTTAGGATATTACCGTCGATCAGGATATAGTCGCCAGCGCGTATGGTGAGTGTCCTTCCGGAGTTTACGGTGAGCGTACAGCCCGTAATGTCGCCGTGCACTGCAGTATCGTAAGCTCCATCAATGGTTACTGTGTTGATAGCGGTTGGAGCTGAACCTCCGGTCCAGCTGCTTCCGTCCCATATTTTGGCCACTCCGGCGCAAGTTCCGTTAGATACTATTGAAATATTGTCGATGGCAAGATCACTCGCAAAACCACCTCCCGTGAGACCTACAAAACGCAATTTCATGTCCTGTGCATAGGAACTCAGGTCGACCGTCTCGGTTACCCAGGCGTCGGCATTCACACCAGGGGTAGTAAAGAGGTCTATCCAGGTACCTTCCGTCACGCTTCCTTGAAGCGTAATGGTTCCAATGCTTGCCCCATAAGTATGGTAATCGAAATTCACCTCCACGTTGGAGAGGGTGGACAATTCGATACATGGGCCTTCGAGCATGGCAAAGGCATTCGCTCCTATTTCCCCCGTCGTACCATTGCTGGATGCTTCAATATAAAGGTAGTTCGACCCGTCGCTGGCACCACTTGGACCTGTGGATCCTGAAGGTGTATTCCCCGACTGTTGTATCCAGTTTCCGTCGTCGCGGGTGGGCTGGGTCCAAAGTCCCAGTCCGCTTTCAAAACTTTCGCTATAAGGCAAGGTGCTCACGGTATTGGAGCAGCTCACTGCCACCGGAGCCGATTGGAAGACCCCAGTAAACATCCCCCGACCAAAAGTTGCTGCCACAACGGTGTTATCGGCTGTTCGGAGATCGAACGAAAGCACTTTTACATCGCTCATTCCGTTCTGACTCTGTGTCCAGTTGGGATTGGCATCGTTCCAATTGGCGGTCTGCCAAACGCCCAGTTCGGTTCCTACGATCACTTCGCTGGTGTTGAGGGGGTTTTGGAGGATACACTTCACCGGCATATCCGGAAGATCTCCTTCCTTGCTCACCCAGGTAGGCGAACCGGAGGATCCGTTGGAGGTGTACCAAATACTGTTTACGCCGTAATTGTGGAAGGTGACCATGATATCGTCTTCGGATTGTCCGTAGCGTATTTCCGATACGGCACCTACTTGCCCTGGCATGGAAATGTCGGACCAGGTGGGCGTGCCATTGGCGTTGTTCATTCGAATGATCTTTCCAAGTGCTGTTCCCACCAGAATTCGATTATTCACAAAGGGAGAAGCCATAAACGCCGTTGGAACGTGGTCGATGATGGCGTTGTCCAATGTGGCCGTGCTTACCGATCCTTGAACATTACTGTAACGATAAATCTGATAGTCGGTGCCGTCGGTACCGTTGGCATACAGAATGTTGGCATCGCTATCGAGTCCGCATTGGTTTACAAAATCACCGTCACCGGTGTTCGAAGCAAACTGCGAAGCTGCCCCGGTGGTAATATTCACGCGATAGTAGGAATTGTAGACGTAGGACGAGATCATATATTGGTCCTGCTGGTCGATAAACACCCAACAGCCATCACCTCCGGTTACCTCCTGAGAAGGTCCGGGTACCGGCGGTGCATTATCGATCCACTGGGAGCCGTTGTCTTGAGCCCCAGCCAAAAGCTTGTCGCTGGCGGTAGATTGATTGATCGCTCCTTTGTAGAATTGGGTTACATTGTAGCCTGCATTTCTGGCCTCCGTATTGGTACCACCATTATCCGTAAAAAATACACCTCCGTCGTTTCCAAACACAATACGGTTGGAGTTGGCAAAGGCGATCCCATGTTGATCGGCATGTACTTCCTGGTAGCCAAAACCACCATACCAATGTGAAAACTGGCTCCAACTACTACCTGAATTGGTCGATTTAAAAAGGTCGATCCCTCCTACGTACACGGTGGCATCGTTGTTAGGGTCTACACCGATCATCAGATCGTAAAAACTTTGTCCCCTTGTGAAATCCGCCGAACTGATCCCCGTATCGGCGTCGTTGGGATAGGCCCTTAGGGAAGGTGCTGAGGAGAAGCCATTGGTGGTTCGATAGATCTTGGCCGGATTAGCGGTGTTCACGCGATCTTCAGCCAGCACATAGATGGTGTTGGCGTTTTGCTGTGAGCAGGCCAGTTCGACGCGACCGTTGGTTCCCAGGTCTCGGACGTTTTGCCACCCCGAACCGGTATTCTTAAAGATCACGCCTCCTCCTTCTCCGGTGGAATAACTGTATTTGGTCCCCATCCAAAGGGTTCCGTCGGCACCAATGTCAAAATCGTTGGGTGCGTAATAGTTGCCTGCCGAACTCTCATATAATGAACCCGTGAGACGGGAAAAGTTGGTACCGTCGGTACTGTGATAAAGTCCTATCGTATTATCTCCCAGCCAATTCCATCCGGATCCCGCCGATGAAGAGCTCACCTCTTCGGTATAGGCCATTGCGTCGGCACCAAAGAAAATCTCGGTCTGGTTGGTCATGGGGTTGTTCCACGCCACTATATCCTGCACGTAGGTAATTTTGTCCTCCACTGTGGAGCCACCGGTATAAATGCTGGTCCAGTTTTCACCTCCATCGGTAGATTTGTAGATCCCATTTCCGTTCACCGCACCCCAGGT
>JBCCHR010000409.1:0-2898 GCA_039028655.1 Bacteroidota bacterium | reverse complement strand
CCAAGAACTTCGTCAACCTCCGTTTCCACCGCGCGCAGAGCCCCTCGTTTGTTGGGCGAAAACCAAAACGCCTCCCAATACAACGCCCAGGGCTAGTAATCCCATGAGGTAGAAACTACCACCGATAGAGGATCGTATCGGTTCATCATCGCCGGTAATGGTGATCCCACTCCAATAGTAAGGAGAAGCTTCGCTGGTATTATCATGCCCTTCCAGGTAGGTGAGTTTGGCTTGTCGTAGCGCTTCACTTTTGCCCTCGCCCGATTCCAACTCCTCATAGAAGGCAGACACCACCTCAAAACTGGAACGCTCATTAATGTCCCAAAGCGTGGACAGAACGCTTTTCACTCCAGCATTCAGGAATCCGCGGGTGATGCTAAAAACTCCTTCTCCTTTCCGATGTTCGCCCACCGAGGTCTTGCAAGCACTTAACACAACCAGCTCTTTTTGGTTCTTGAGGAAATACAGCTCCTCCAATCGCAATCGTTCGTCGTAAAAAGCCAGCCACGGTCCGTCTTTACCAACACCGCCATGGGTGGAGATATGCAACAACGAGCCCTGGTCAAATTGCTTCAGGAACTCCTTTTTGGTGGCCCTGTTATCAGTAAAGATCTGATCTTTGAAGAACGGTTCGATAGCGTCAAACTCTTTGGCACCACTGGATAGGGTATTTTCGTAGTTATTACTGAATTCACTCAGCACAAATCCCGCCGTACCACGATTCTCTTCAGGAAGCAGTCGGTCGATCCCCGATCCAATCGACAGGGAGTATTTGTAGGCGATCGGAGCTCGGCGTATCAAATAGGCTTCAGACAAAGGCAATTCCGAAGAAACCGTTAGTACCCCAAAGGGAATGGTCTGGAGCGAACCATCCGGAATCACGACCAGAGGTGTATTGTCCAATTCCATTCCGAAGTGATCAAAAGGAAACAACCAGTCATATAACTGCTTGGCCAAGCTCTGAAAATTGGTGGCGTCGCTTCGAGTGGCAAACGGACGCTCCAAAAATGCACGAAACTTCTGAACCTCCCGATTTAAAATGGACATTGAGACAGGAAGTTTCTTGTGCACAATATTGTCTCTGGTAAGCAAAAGTACATAGCCCTGTTCATCGCCAAGGGCGTAGGAAACAACCCGTTCTCCCGGTCGTAGATCTGCTTGGATCTGGTCCAGCGATCTGATCTCCAGCTGCCTTTTGAACTTTACATACGAAGGGTATGTTGTCTCAAGGGAATCGATGAATTTTTCGTACTCTGTTTTCACCTCAAAAATTCGTGCTTTCAGGTGATCCAAGGCACTGTTTCCGGTACCGACCGGATCGATGGCCGCCAATTCAAACTGCAGTTCCTTGATGGTGCTTAACAAGAGGTATTCTCTATCAATTGCGGTTACAGGGATTCCAGCCTGCTGCCGGGCCCGTACATTGGTAATGTTCTCTAACAGCAGAAGGCCCTTATTCTTCTCCATATAATACAGGGCGTCCTCCGGTTGGTCACGCTCATAGGCAACCATAACCCCTTGCTGGTACAATTGGGACGCTTTTTCTCGCCACGACAACTTGGAGAGGGCTTCCCTGCTTTCAAGAAAAAGCGCATCGACCACCTGGTCGGCCAATGCAATGGTGCGTTCGGCACGCACAAGGGAGGTTGGTTTTTTTGTTTGTTGGTAACTGGCAATCCAGCAATTGGCGAGGTCGGTTAGATAACCAAAGATTCGTTTTTTGAAAGGAGAGATGCTCAATTCATCAAAATCGGGCAATTCGAGATTTGAGTCGTTGTTGGTCTTCCCTAAGGTAATATTTACGGCAAGGTGATATTGCTCCAGGGCTGTCTGGTAGTTGCCTGAATTTTGAAGAACGTCGCCTAGGTTGTTGGCAACCGAACTCTGAAGCAATCGATTTCCCCTGGCAAATTCCCTGGCCGAAGAAAGCACACGGGTGGCTTCTGCGTATTCCAGATTCTTTGTATGCAACACTCCCAGCAGGTTCAAACATTTTACGATGTTGACCGAATCGTTGACCGACTCAAAATACTCCAACGCCTCTTGTGTTGGGACAAAGGCCTTGACAAACTGCGGTGTGGTATTAAAAATGGCCCCGCTGTTGAATTGCAACAACGCCTGCTGCCGGGGAGATACTTCAATCCCTGTAAGTGCTACGATCTTTTTTTGATTGGCTATAAAGGCATCCAGATAGGTACTGTCGCTCAGGTTGACCAGGGTGCCTGAAACATTGATGAGAGCCTTTAGCTGCAGGTCGGGCCGCAGCCCATCTTTTGATATGTTCTCGGAATAGGTGTAATTCTCAAAGGCGCGTTGAAAATCGCCCAGGGCATCAAAGATGTCACCGCGTTCCCGATATACATTGGCCAGCCGAAGCTCATCGCCATTGGATACCGAAATTAGGGTGTCGAAATAGGCTATGGCATTGTCGTAATCGGGGTAGGACGAATGGTGATGCAAATAGCCAAGATTGTACAGGTTGCGCTGGATGAGATTAGGTTGCAGTGAATCGCTGCTGGTACGAAGCGCATATTCCTTTTTGGCGTACAGCTTGGCCCGGCGCTGATCTTTGGCACGAATCCAATTCCATTTGGAAAACTGGTAATAGAGATCGGCGAGCTCCTGATGCTCTTCTTTTTCATTGCTGAATAGCTCCTCGACTGCTTTGATCTTTTCGGCCGAATTTAATTCCGAAGAAATAATAGAATCATACTTCTTGGCCAGAACAGACTGTCCATAGCACCACCCTCCAAAGAAGAGGACCGAAAGACACAGGATGTTTCTGATGGTTGGCATGCCATTGATGGATTCTAGTTAAATATACTATTTAGGGGAGGAAATCGAAAGTCCCTCCCCCGATAGCTTAAATAATTGTACCTAAACCTAATTATCCAAACT
>JBCCHR010000408.1:0-2902 GCA_039028655.1 Bacteroidota bacterium | reverse complement strand
GATGGGGGTGGTAAGGAGCTATCGCCGGGTCTAGTAATCTAGCATTACCCTGGTCACACACCCACGAACACACAGTTGCACGTACTCTGGGGCTTCGGGGTGCACTTCCGTGGTTGTTTCTATAAACGGTGATTGATCACGCGATGGCATGCATTCAACGAAGGGAGCGTCCATTTGTTGGAGGAAAAAAAGGCTAAAAGCCCGATTAGGCTTTACGGGATGTTAGTTAGGGAGGTGACTAACCAAACCGGAAAAAAGAAAGGTGGAGTGAGAGCTTCACCTTTTTTTATGCTCTTTTTTTCCAAAGTGCGAATATGGAAAGCCCTGAGATGACTGCAATGGCAATGAGGACGGCCGCTCCGGTAAAGTTTCCATAGATCACATAACCGGTGGCAAAAAGCGAAGTGTATACAAATACGACCCCGAGTAGCATGGAAGCAAGATCGATCGTAAATCGATCTGTGGAGCTGCTTAATGCAATATTTTCTTTAGATGCTTTTTTTCTGAAGGAATTCCATCCGCGTCCATAGGGACTGATAGCGTTGTAGAACTTTGCCAGCGTTTGGGTATTCGTAGGTCTGGTAAGAAGCGTAACCACGATCCAACAAGCTGTGGTAATAAGCACTCCCAAGACCAGTTTTTCATGGTCTTCGAGTCCAAGTTCTACGAATTCGAAAACCAACGCCAGCGCAAAGGATACGATCATACCAGTAATCTCGCTGTAGGCATTCACACGCCACCAAAACCAACGCAAGATGAAGATCAATCCGGTTCCGGCACCAATCTGAAGCAAGATATTGAACGCGCTCAGTGCATTGCTTAAAAATAAAGCAAGAAGGGCAGCAAGGATCATCAAAACCACTGTAGACAGTCTGCCAATGGTAACCAGTTCCTTTTCCGAAGCCTCCGGCTTAACAAAGCGCTTATAGAAATCCAGCGCCACATAGGACGATCCCCAATTGAGATGTGTGGAGATGGTACTCATAAAGGCGGCGATCAATGAGGTAACCACCAAGCCCAACAACCCAGCAGGCAGGTGGGTAAGCATCGCAGGATACCCAAGATCATGGCCTATCGTGGCATTGGGAAACTGACTGGATATATCGGTGAGTTGCGGGTATAATACCAAAGAGGCCAGGGCAATAATGATCCACGGCCATGGGCGCAAAGCATAGTGTGCTATGTTGAACAACAGGGTAGCGCCTATTGCATTTTTTTCGTCCTTAGCCGAAAGCATCCGCTGTGCAATGTAGCCACCTCCACCGGGCTCGGCACCAGGATACCAGACGCTCCACCACTGTACCGCCAACGGAATTATCAGCAGCGTGATGAGCGTATATTGATTGTCGAAATCGGGCAGGAAGTTGAGTTTCCCTTTCACGTTATCGTGCTGCAACAGATTATCCAAACCACCAATTTCCGGAAGATTGATCAGATAATAGGCGGCCCATATCGATCCGATCATGGCTACAATAAACTGCAGGAAATCGGTAAGTATCACCCCGCGAAGTCCGCCAATGGAACTGTAAACCACCGTAATTATGGAGGCATAGACCACACATTTCCAAGGTTCCAGATCGAACAGGATCCCGCCGATCTTAATGGCAGCAAGGCACACGGTGGCCATGATCATGACGTTAAAGAAAATACCCAGGTACAAGGCTCGGAACCCTCTTAGGAACGCAGCTTCTTTGCCACTGTATCTTAATTCGTAGAACTCGAGGTCTGTGACCACTTTGGAGCGTCGCCAGAGCTTGGCATAAACGAACACGGTGAGCATGCCTGTAAGTAAAAAGGCCCACCATACCCAATTACCGGAAACCCCATTTTGCCTTACTATGTCGGTTACTAAATTGGGTGTGTCTGCGGAGAACGTCGTAGCCACCATAGAAATTCCGAGCAACCACCAGGGCATGTTCTGGCCTGAGAGGAAAAACTCTTTGGTGTTTTTACCCGCACGCTTGGCTACCCAAAGGCCGATTCCTAAGAAAATGGCAAAAAAGGAGATGATGAGGATCCAATCGAGCGTGGCTAGTTCCATCTATAGTGTGTTTAGTTGTTCAACTCCTCGGCCTGTCTCACCCAATCGTCGCGCTCAATGCGTCCTGGGAAGAAGTCGATAAGTTCGGTGAGCACGCGAATGTCTTCATCTTGGAATCGACTGATCTGATCGTAATTATAAATACCAATTTCATTGAGCTTTTGCTCTATGTAAGGCCCAATACCGTTGATCTTGGTAAGATCCTGCGTCATGCTCTCATCAGCACGTCCAAAATTATCGAAGTTCAGTTTCGGTTTGTTGTAGGTGTAGGTAATATAGCTGGTTCGGGCGTTTTCAACTACCTCGGCGGCCGGTTTGGCTTTCGGAATTTCAATCGTTTCTACAGGAACTTCTTCTGCTTCAACCTGCGGTAGTGGAACGGGTTCCTTTTGTACCTCAATTTCTTCTTGAGTTTCCTTCACTACCTCAATGATCTTGGGTTTAATTTCAGTAAAGATCACATCAATGTCCTTTGCATTGGTCGGCTCCTTTGAGGGAGGTGCTTTGCGAGCAACTTTTTTAAGCATTCGCTGATAGTTACGCCTCAATAACCCCCAAGCTGAAAAATAACCAATTAGAAAAGTACTGAGCATCAGGGCAAAAATTCCTGCATAGTCAGGTAGTTGATCGATGAATTGGTTAAGTGATTCCATTAATTAAGCTGATAGTTTATTTCAATACGCCTATTAAGTAGTCGTCCTCGTTCTGTACGATTGGTTGCAATGGACAGGGATTCACCCTTAGAGATAGCCACAACCTTCTTGGGATCCAGTTTGCCCTTGGTTACCAGGTACCAGCGTACCTGCCTTGCATATTTCAAACCAAGAAGGTAATTGTCGTTTGCATTTCCAATGTTATCGG
>JBCCHR010000407.1:0-2917 GCA_039028655.1 Bacteroidota bacterium | reverse complement strand
GTACTTCCTACCATGGGAGGGCAGACTGCGCTTAACCTGTGTATCGAAGCCGATGAGAAAGGAATTTGGGGAGATTTTAATGTCGAGATCATTGGTGTGGATATCGATGCCATCAACATTACGGAAGACCGGGACCAGTTCAAGAATTTGATGAAAGAGATCGGTATTCCGGTAGCACCGGCCCGTATCGCGAACTCCTTTCTCACAGGTAAAGAAATTGCCCAGGAATACGGTTTTCCTCTGGTAATCAGACCTTCCTTTACGCTAGGAGGCACTGGAGCTTCTTTCGTGCATAGCGAAGACCAATTCGACGAACTACTTACACGCGGTCTTGAAGCCTCGCCCATCCATGAGGTGCTTATCGATAAGGCGCTTTTGGGATGGAAAGAATACGAATTGGAGCTGCTCCGGGACAAGAACGATAACGTCGTTATTATTTGTACCATTGAAAACATGGATCCCATGGGAATCCACACGGGAGATTCGATCACGGTAGCTCCAGCAATGACCTTGAGCGACACCTGCTTCCAGGAAATGCGCGACATGGCTATCAAGATGATGCGTAGTATCGGTGACTTTGCGGGAGGGTGTAACGTGCAGTTCGCGGTAAGTCCCGACGAGAACGAAGACATTATCGCCATCGAGATCAACCCAAGGGTATCGCGATCATCGGCCCTCGCTTCCAAGGCCACGGGATATCCTATTGCGAAGATCGCTGCCAAACTAGCCATCGGGTACTCTCTGGATGAGTTGGGCAATCAGATCACCAAATCCACCTCGGCTTTATTCGAGCCCACTCTGGACTATGTGATCGTAAAGATACCTCGATGGAACTTCGACAAGTTTGAAGGGGCAGAACGAACCCTTGGTCTTCAAATGAAGGCGGTGGGAGAAGTAATGGGTATTGGTCGTTCCTTTCAGGAGGCCTTGCATAAGGCCACCCAATCGCTAGAGATCAAGCGCAATGGTTTGGGAGCCGATGGTAAAAGCTATACCAACTACGAACAGATCATCGACAAGTTAACACACGCCAGTTGGGACCGTGTATTCGTGATCTACGATGCCATCCAGTTGGGAATCCCGTTGAGCACCATTCACGATATTACCAAGATCGATATGTGGTTCCTGAAGCAGTACGAAGAACTGTACATGCTGGAAAAGGAAATATCAGGGTACACCCTTGACACTTTACCGCGTGAGTTGCTTCTTGAGGCCAAACAAAAAGGGTACGGAGATCGGCAGATCGCCCATATGCTTTCCTGTCTGGAGAGTCAGGTGTATAAGAAACGTGAAGAACTCAATATCCAACGGGTTTACAAGCTGGTGGATACCTGTGCGGCCGAATTCAAAGCGGAAACGCCCTACTACTATTCTACCTTCGAAAGTGAAATGACAACGGCCAATGGCGAATCCTATGCCGAGAATGATAGCGAGGTAACCGACCGCAAGAAGATCATTGTTCTTGGGTCGGGCCCTAACCGTATTGGACAAGGGATCGAGTTTGACTATTGTTGTGTGCATGGAGTGCTGGCTGCTGCCGAATGTGGCTACGAGACCATAATGATCAACTGTAACCCGGAGACCGTATCCACCGATTTTGACGTGGCAGACAAGCTTTATTTCGAACCAGTGTTTTGGGAACATATTTACGATATTATCCGACACGAGAAGCCGGAAGGTGTGATTGTTCAGCTAGGAGGGCAGACTGCCCTGAAATTGGCCGAAAAGCTCGACCGATACGGTGTAAAGATCATGGGAACCAGCTACCAGTCGCTGGACTTAGCGGAGGATCGCGGTAGTTTCTCTACCATCTTAAAAGATAATGGGATTCCTTATCCTAAGTTTGGCGTGGCGGAGACCACCGACGAGGCACTTGCTTTGGCCGACGAACTAGATTTCCCACTACTCATTCGTCCATCCTATGTACTAGGTGGACAGGGCATGAAGATCGTGATCAACAAGCAGGAGCTGGAAGAACACGTGGTAGACTTGCTTCGAAAGATTCCCAACAATAAATTGCTGTTGGATCACTATTTGGATGGCGCTATTGAGGCCGAAGCCGATGCCATTTGCGACGGAGAGAATATCTACATCATCGGTATCATGGAGCATATCGAGCCCTGCGGAGTACATTCGGGAGATTCCAACGCAACCTTGCCACCGTTCAACTTGGGTGAGTTTGTGATGCAGCAAATAAAGGATCATACCAAAAAGATCGCTTTGGCGCTCAATACGGTGGGACTCATCAATGTGCAATTCGCCATCAAGGACGATAAAGTGTACATTATCGAGGCCAACCCTCGTGCCTCCAGAACGGTACCATTTATTGCGAAGGCCTATGGCGAGCCATATGTAAATTACGCTTCCAAGGTGATGCTGGGTGAAAAGAAAGTAACCGATTTCGAATTCGATCCGCACCTGGAAGGATATGCCATCAAGCAACCGGTATTCAGCTTCAACAAGTTCCCGAACGTGAATAAGAAACTGGGCCCCGAAATGAAAAGCACCGGAGAGAGCATCTTGTTTATCGATAGTTTGAAAGAAGATGAATTCTACGAGTTGTACTCCCGAAGAAAGATGTATCTCAGCAAATAGATACAATTAAAATACCATTTTTAAGAATCCTTCATGGTCTGCAAACACAGAGTTTTAAGACGTTGAGGGATTTTTTTTTTGATCTATCGGTAGGACTTTACCAGATTGAGTTGTTTTATTTAAAAGCGATCTCGCACAACCACACTCATGAAGATCAGATGTTTACTCTTAGTAGGTCTAGGTGTCCTGCTTTCTAACTGCACCGCCCGAACATTGGACGATGTGATGGAGCCCATTCCAGTCGTCGAGGACCTGGTAACGTTCCAGGATGTTCAATTTGTGTTCGCAAATGCCTGTCAGCGTTGCCATAGCAATCCACCGC
>JBCCHR010000406.1:0-2926 GCA_039028655.1 Bacteroidota bacterium | reverse complement strand
GGATTGATTGTGAACTACACGCTCCCGTCGATGGCGTTTTCGGCAATCTACTTCGGCATCTGGTTGTGGTACGGACGCGAGATCTTCGCGACATGCGATCCCAACCCGTTGCTCGCCGACTGTTCCGGCCAGCTCCATCCCGGAGAGGGCCTCAGAATCGTATCCGGGTTCCTGGTCGGAGTGCTTGCGTCGCTCGTCACGATCGTGATGTTCGCCCGCGGCGTGCTGTATCTTTCCGAAGTGTATCATCTCTGGCAGTTCTCTGGTCTCTCGGTGGCGGAACGGATCGCAGCGGTAAAGCAACTAAATCAAATCTATTTCGGCCACATGGTCTATCGGGTGATGGCCGCAGTTGGCGTGATCACGCTGTTCATGATCTCGATATTCTTCGATGAATTCTTTTTGCTGATCTATGGGCTGTCTGTCGTGCTTCTGGTCTCGTTCGCGGCCCTTCGGTCAAGGATACCGGGCTACGCGAAGGCCAAGCGATACTTTTGCTACGTCACGATTATCTTCGCCTCGGTTTGCATTGTTTTTATGCTCGACACTGTGGTTCCGGTCCTTGCGATTTTCGCGTTGCTGGCGCTCATCTACATGATCCCACATGTCCTTATGGACTTTCGGATAGAGTGGCGGATTCCCATAATTCTCTTGGCCATCGCACTGATCGGTGGGCGGTTCTACTTCTCTGATCCGGATTTTCGTCTGACCTTCGACAACATCGTGCGCGCTGCCAATGTCAATGCGTACGATGAGCCGCTGTCGCTATCTGACGAAGCCAAAACTGATCTGGAACCCGCGATAGGGGGAGTACTTATTCGGGTAGCTTCCAGATTTTTCTTTTCCTGAGCATTCGAAAGCGAAACACAAAGGAAAAAGGCCAGCAGCGGCAGGAATAATTTCATTGATAGTTGTTAAAGATTACTTGGGCTTCCTACGGGGTAAAAATAGAACTCTCAAAATCCCTAGGCTATTAATGAAAAGTTAAATGCTGGAGTTTATGTTAAAACAGAAATTTTAGTAGTAATTTTGATAGACAAGAATGGATAGAACAGAACAGATAGTCTTCGCGAACGGTTGTTTTTGGTGCACCGAAGCGGTATTCCAGCGACTGGAAGGCGTCGACGAAGTGGTGCCGGGCTATACCGGCGGAACGATCAAGAATCCTGCGTATCGTGAGGTATGTACCGGTAGGACCGGGCATGCCGAAGGGATTCGCATTTCCTACCGTCCCGACGTGATCTCTTTTGAGACTTTGTTGGAAGTTTTCTTCTCCACCCACGATCCCACCACCCTGAATCGCCAGGGGAATGACGTGGGTACCCAGTACCGAAGTGAGATATTTTATACGACGGAAGCACAACGGCAGGCATCCGAGGAGTTTATTGAGATACTTACTAAAGAGCAGGTTTTTGACAATCCTATAGTTACTCTAGTTTCAGCTTTGGATGTGTTCTATCTGGCCGAACAGGATCATCACGACTACTACAACCAGCATAAGGAGCAAGCCTATTGCCAATTCATCATTGCCCCCAAGTTGGACAAGATCAAAAAATACTACGCCGATAAATTGAAAGCTTGATATGGGATCATACAAAAAAGTGGAACAATACGATAATGATATCACCCGTGATCTCATGGATCACTACTCCGAAATATTAAAAGGAGTAGGCGAGGACATAGACCGCGAGGGAATCGTAAAAACCCCGGAGCGAGCCGCAAAGGCAATACAGTTTCTTACCTCAGGACATAATGATGACCCGGCAGAAATATTGCGATCGGCCATGTTTGCCGAGGATTATAACGATATGGTGATCGTAAAGGACATCGAATTGTACTCCCTTTGCGAACATCACATACTTCCTTTTTATGGAAAGGCCCATGTGGCTTATATACCGGATGGCCATATCGTCGGGCTTAGTAAGATCCCTCGGGTGGTGGATGTTTTTGCCCGACGCCTTCAGGTCCAGGAGCGACTCACACACGATATCCTGGAGTGTATCAACCAAACCCTCAAGCCCAAAGGGGTGGCAGTCGTCATAGAGGCTTCCCATCTTTGCATGATGATGCGTGGCATCCAGAAACAGAACAGCGTAACGACTACTTCTGGTTTCAGAGGCCAATTTCAGCATATTGAAACTCGAAATGAGTTCATGAAACTCATCAGCTCAGACCTTTCGTAAGCTTCCTATTTGTTATATAATCTTCGCTATCACGAGCCAAGTTGGTGTGTATCACAATCTTTGGTACGTTTGTTGCGTTAGTTAAGGTATAATTTCAATACTTTCAGCACCATGAAAAACAACAAATACAAACTTTTACGCAAGGGCATCATGTACGACCTGGTAGGAATGGCTTCCGCCTTGATCCCGTTCCTTGGACCCTTCCTCGATATTTTATGGGCTCCGTATGCAGCCAAGAAAATGGGCGAGATGTACAAGGGCACGACGGGTAAGATCGCCTCTTGGATCGTTTTTATTGAAGAGATCCTACCCATCACCGATTTTGTACCCACCTTCACACTCATGTGGATCTACACCTTTGTATTTGCACCTAGATTTGAAACTCCAACGCAGGAAAATCCTGCCGTTCAGACCATCGAGGTCGAAATAAACGATTAGAACACTGCCAAATAGTGAATCAACAGGAAAACCCTTTCAGGAGCGCTCGTGAAAGGGTTTTTATTGTTTTATACTGAATTACTTGGGCCGGGTATTGGATGGTGGATGCCAAATCATTTCAGCAGAAAACCTAAGCCCATCCCTCGAAGCATTTTTTTTTCAAATCCCCAGAAGAAGGTAAACTCGCCGTACAGCCATCCGAAGAAAACCAATAGCACCTGGTAGATCGGGAAAATGATGAGCAGGCGGATGGTCCAGTACCAAAAGCCTCCTATTTCACGAGTGATGCCCAATGCATCCACAAG
>JBCCHR010000405.1:0-2940 GCA_039028655.1 Bacteroidota bacterium | reverse complement strand
GTTTTTTTATTTCCTACCACAAGAGCAGTCCTGCTATAAAGACCACGACGCCCAGTAACATAAGCAAAAGCGTGTAGGGCAGAATTTCCTTGGCCTTCAAGCGGGTAATTCCAAGCAATGGCAACGCCCAAAATGGTTGCAACATATTGGTGATTTGGTCCCCGTAGGCCAGCGCCATGATCGCTTTGGGAAGGGAAACTCCCAGTTTCATGGCCGATTCGATCACAATGGGCCCCTGTATGGCCCACTGCCCTCCTCCACTGGGCACGAATATGTTGACCAGCCCGGCACTGAAAAAGGTATAAATAGGCAAGGTGGTCTCATTGGCAATAGACACAAAGAAATCGGAGATCTGACTCACCATGCCGCTTTCGCTCATGATCCCCATAATACCAAAATACAAGGGAAATTGGATCAGGATACCGGACGCGCCTTTGATAGCCTCTTCCACCGCGCTAAGGAAATTGGCAAAAGTACCGTGAAGCACCAGTGCCAGTCCGAGCATCAGAAAGTTGAGCATGTTTGGGGTAACGATCAAACGACTGAGATTGTCGAAATATTGATATCCAAATGCCAACAGGACGATACCGCCAAATGCGATTCCGAAGAAACGAGAATGATCGATCTTCTCAGCACCAGCACGCGTTTCGGCTTTAGCAACCGGGCCTTCATAAATGGGCAATTGTGTGGGCGTATGCGGTGCTTTTCGGGCCAGGAGCCACAAAAATCCGGGAATGAGTAACAAGAGTACCCCAAATATGACCAGATTGAAACTACTAAAAATGGTTTCGGAATAAGGAATGAGATCGGGCAATTGGGAGGCCATGCTAGCATCGCTCATCTTGCCGACGAAGCCGGCCAAATGACCCGCTTCGCTCACTTTGGATGGCGCCGATCCACTAATGCCACCATGCCAGATCATAAGCCCCACATAGCCGGAGGCCCCCACCAGGGGATAATTGATACCAAAGCCCCTTTTCTGAGCTGCCTCGGCCACTTTTCGCGCCATGATCGCCCCAAAGATCAATCCAAGCCCCCAGTTAAAGAAGGAGACCAACATAGTGGTAACACTTACCAACACCACCGCATTCCGGGTGTTGCTGGCATAGTTGGTAAGCCCTTGAATAAGATAATTCATGGGTTTGCTAAGCACCAGAATATGTCCCAGCACCAGGATGAGCATCATTTGGTAGGCAAACACCAGCAGCCCCTCGCTCCACACCCCATGCTCCCAAAACGAAAGTATGGCGAGCAAATGGTTCTCGTCTGAAGGTCCTTCGGTCAGGAAGAAGGCCAACACAATGGTGAGCAATGTAAGGAGGATCGCGATCGCGAAAGGCGAAGGTAAAAACCGTTTGAAAACGGTTTCAATCGTTTGGGTGATCTTCATACCGTAAAAATAGCAAAAGCCTAACACTTACCCCGGCGGGCACGTATCAGGCTTTTGGACACTCTGCGGAGTGCACTATGCGTTCGAATTAGAAAGGCAGATCGTCGTGATCCTCCTCGTTAAAATCGGTGGCCGGTTCGAAGGCGTCGGCAGGAGGCATTGGAGGCATGTCAGGCGAAGCTGCGGCTTCCATCGACTCGATCCTCCACCCCTGGATGGAATTAAAATATTTGGTTTCTCCCTGTGGATTAACCCACTCTCGCCCACGCAGGTTGATGCTGATCTTCACATTTTGTCCCACCTGAAAACTGTTCAACAGTTCGGTCTTGTCCTGTACGAACTCGATCATAATGTGTTGCGGATACTGCTCTTCTGTAGTTACGACCACTTCACGTTTTCGAAAACCATTGCTCCCATACGTCTTGGTCTCGTCTATCAATTTTATTTTTCCTTGTACTTCCATGTTTGCTACCGCACCAGCGGCGATCAATTAATTAAACTTATTTTTTATGTATTCTGAATTGCCTGCGCCATCAATAATGAGAGGGCGTCGGCCACATTTCCTTCCTCCAGTAGCTTTTGTGCATCGGTATGCACTTTCACTGTATCCGAAAGATCCATTGTTTGCTTCCAGGATTCGATCTCTTCCGAAGAAGGTAGTCGTTCCACGTTTCCAAGTCGGCCCAGATCGTTCCCCGTAAGTACTGTACTCAGGCGCACCAACTCGGGCAGCGAATCCACGCCAATCCCCAAAGTTCTCAAGGGTTTTTCTACTTCAAACAAACCAGCCTTTGGTCTGCTGTACCAATTGCCACCTAATCGAGCCACTGTATCGATGCGGAAAGGGTCGATCTTTCCCTGCTCATCCAGGACATCTTCTTTCACATGGAGACGTACCACTTCTGCTACGATCAAGTTCCCGGCACCACCTTCGTTCCCGAGGGCGATAACTTCCCGAACTTTGCACTCGAATTGCACCGGAGCTTCTGCTACACGGGGTGGTCGAACCGTTTCGGAGGCAAGTTCGGTAAGTCCCGCCTTATCAAATTCGTTCACGTCCTTACCGTATTCCGTTGACGACAGGCTCATTTGCTGTACCATGTCGAAATTCACGATATTGATCACCACTTCGGCCACTTCCTGTACATTTTCCAAGGTGTGTTTGGTAGTATTATCTCGTACTCTGCGAGCTGGTGAAAACACCATGACCGGCGGATTGGCACTAAAAACATTAAAGAAGCTAAACGGCGATAAATTAACCCGACCTTCAAGGTCGACGGTACTTGCGAAGCAAATGGGTCGTGGAGCCACTGCGCCCAATAAATATCCGTGCAACTGGGCCGTAGAAATCGCTTTGGGATCGATACTTAACATCCCTGCAAATGTACCGAATCGCAGTGGCTTGTAAAAATCTCTCTACACAATAATATTAACATATTTCCATTATATTTAAACCGAAAATCTTCCGCTTCATGCCAAACAGATCTGCCCTCACACGATGGTTTTTCATTCTAGTTTCGATAGGGATCATCGGGCTTATTTTGTGGAAC
>JBCCHR010000404.1:0-2941 GCA_039028655.1 Bacteroidota bacterium | reverse complement strand
TTGGTAGTACTCCTTGAAACTACGATAACAGGAACCCTGGAGTTCTGCGGCAAACTCACTGCCAAAAGCATCAACCAACTCGTTGCTCATTTCATGGTAGTTTTCCCTGAGCTCTCGAATGGTATTTATCTGGCTCACCAGATCGAGCTCCGTTTGGTGCTGCAACTTTAAACTCAAAAATCGAAGCCATCGATTTGCATGGTCCTTACTTTGCTCATTATTTTTTATTTGCTGAAGGGTGTAGGAAATGAAATTTCGGGTGAGCGCCAATTCCCGGTTCTTCCCATTGGTGTAAAAGGGAGCAAACACCTCCTTTTGGGCTATGACCGGAAATTCGATCTGTATCATCGCGCGCAGCTTATCAGAGGTGCCAATGTATCGCGGGTCCTTGTAAAGCAAGTAACCTTCCAGTTCCAGGTACATTTTCAGCAACTGTAGATCTGCCACCAGTTCCTGTCTTGAAAATGTGAATTCTTCGACTTGCGCGCGGTACTGCCTTAGTTGGCTGGTTCTTGAACCTAAGGAGATCAGGAAATCCAGAAATTCGTGTCTCGAATCCCTTTCGAGCGGTTCGGTCGCCACGATAGATTCGTTCTTCTTCAGAAAACGATTAATTACTGAATTCATGGGGGCTAGTATAATTAATTCTTTTTGTAAGAATTATCCTTCAATATGCCAAAATACAAATTTTTTTCAATTTCGCTAATCCGAAGCACCAAAATATGCCTAAGGCTTTGTTAAATAAGGGGTTATAGAATTTTTTTTGAATTGAGAATTGGCCCGTTTACAAGGGTCGCCTGTGGTCCGCTTCAAAGCTAATACCTCGGATGTAGGAAAGAAACTTTCGCAGCACTTTTATTATGCGGTAATAACAAATATCTTAGCCGGTGACTTTCTAAATCTATCTTCATGAAAAATTACCTGATTCTAGTATTTCTATTTTCTTTTTCAATAATGAATGCACAGGAGGAAGAAAAATCCACCATCAGTGGCAACAACGAGTTAAAGCTAAATATGGCATACGCCATCGCTGGTTTTCCCGAGATTACCTACGAACGTGTCCTGGACGAAGGTGGTGCCGTCGGTCTGTCACTGGCCATTTCGGTAGACGAGGATATCGATTACAACGTGATCGCCGTGCCCTTCTATCGTTTGTATTTCGGAAAAAAGCGAGCGGCAGGATTTTTTATTGAAGGCAACGTAGCGTTGTTCTCCGAAGATAAGAACGATGGTTCTGGCGATTCTGCCTTGGGTTTTGGACCGGGTCTTGCCGTGGGGGGTAAATTCCTCACCCGATCCGGGTGGGTGGCAGAGATCATGGCTGGCGCGGGAAGGAATTTCCTAAACGAGAACCAGATTTCCGATGTATTTCCCAGGGTAGGGGTGTCCATAGGGAAACGATTTTAGTTCCGCACAAGTGGGTAAAAGAAAACGCCCCCGAGATATTGTGTCTATGCGTGGGGGCGTTTGGCATCTATTCACCTAAAATAGACTATCCTTCTTTTTCATATGCTCAGTTCTGGTCTCTATGATCTGGACACTATCCGATTCCTTATTTCCATGTTCGATCAGGCTGTCAATAATCGCCTTGTCTGTGGTTTCGATCACCTCGTTGGTTGCGCTGTTGTAATAGTGATAGACCGTTTTGACGGTCATTTCTTCCTCAGGAAATTTATTGGATCTTTTGGATGTGCCTGTAACGATTTGTTTAGTCTCTTTCGCCCTATCCTTCAAAGCGTGATCGGGCTGTTCATTTTCTTTCACTTCAGTTGTAGAAGGTGAGCTGTCTCCCAATTCTTGTTCGAGCTGTGAATACGTAAGCGGTTTCTCGGAACCAGATTCAGAATCACTTAAGATACTGTCCACAGTGGAGACCAAGACCTCCTCCATTTCGAATGCTTCGTCGGGTTCCATCGTATCGTGTCCAAATGTATTCAGCAATAATAAAAACAACAGTATGGCCGCAGCGCCGCCTGATATCCAAAGCAACAGCATGGTACGCTTTCTTCGGTCTCGCCTGTCGAGTGATCCCTCGATTCGTTCCCAAAGGCCTGTTTCCAGTGGCGTGTTGGCATCTTTTAAGCGATGCTCGATGCGTGAGCCTATGTCTTTCTTATGTTCCATAAGGGGTGTTTTTTAGTTCTGGTTGGTGAAGGCTGGCTTCTATCTTCTGCTTTAATTGCAGCTTTGCTCTGTGATAGTTCGATTTTGAGGTGCTCACCGAAATTCCCAACGCTTTGGCGATCTCTTTGTGGGTGTATCCATCCATTTGGTAGAGGTTAAATACGAGTCGGTAGCGATCCGGTAATTCCTGGATGTGTCGTAATAGATCCTCGAGAGGGTAGTGTTCGAGTCCGTTTTCTATTTGAGTTTCTTCGGAATGTTGATCGTTAATTTGGGCAACGATCGGTCGTTTCTGTTTGTACTTATCGATGGCTTTGTAGATCACGATTCGTTTCATCCAACCTTCAAAAGAACCCTTGCCTCGAAAGGACTTTATGTTCTGAAAGATGGTAAGAAATGCGTCATGGAGTGTATCTTCAGCCTCGACCGAATTCCTGCAATATTTGAGTGCCAGGAAATACAGCGTGTCCTTGTATTGCTCGAAGAGCGCACTCTGTGCCTTCCGATTGTTTTTCGAACATTCTATGATGAGGTTATCTAACTCCAATGGCTTTTTTCGTTTTTAACGTTAAAATACGGGCTCTTATCCGTCCGTACAAGGGATTGCTTCAATAAGAAAACTGAAAACCAGTAAAAGTTCGTTGGTTTCCTTGTAAGCGACCCGCGCATAGATCATTTGAGGGTTACTGAGGTTTGTGTAAGAAGTGGATGAGATAGGTGAAATACCAAGCTGAGCGTCTTCCTCCGTTTCATAAAAGGTATATTGAACTGCCGAAACCAGATCGTGGGTCGACGGAATTGGAATGCAGGTGGTGTA
>JBCCHR010000403.1:0-2950 GCA_039028655.1 Bacteroidota bacterium | reverse complement strand
TGGAGAGAAGGATCACTATGTAGGTGCGGTAAAAGGGGCGATTTACAGTGAGTTGGAAACGGTACGAATTGTTGATATCTCTCATTCCATTTCTCCCTTTCATATTACAGAGGCGGCCTATATCATTCAGAATGCCTATCGAAGCTTTCCACCAGGCACTGTTCATGTGGTCGGGATCGATAGCGAGCTCAACCCCGAGAACAGTCATATTGCCGTTAAGTTGGACGGTCACTACTTCGTTTGCGCCAACAATGGCATAATCTCGATGCTGGCTTCAGAGATCAATCCCGAATCCATTGTTGAGATCAATATCCACGACCGGGTGGAATCCAATTTCCCCGTGTTGGATGTTTTTGTGAAGGTAGCCTGCCACATCGCCCGCGGGGGTAAGTTGGAGGTAATTGGCAAGCGTATTTCAGAGATCAAACAGCTCACCGGGATCAAGCCGGTGATCAATACCGAAGGAACACAGATCATCGGGAATGTGATGTACATCGACAACTACGGAAACGTGGTGACTAATATTAGCAAGTCGTTGTTCGATAAGACCGGCAAAGGACGTAATTTCCGGATCACGGCCCGGACCGTGAACTTTAGTGAGATCTTTACGCACTACAGTGATGCGATCAATTTTGAGATTCCGGCCGACCGACGAGAAGAAGATGGAAAAAAACTGGCGTTGTGGAACTCGTCCAACTACCTGGAGCTGGCCATCTACAAAAGCAACCCAAAAACGGTGGGCAGTGCGTCGAGTTTGTTTGGACTGGATTATTGGGATACCATTACCATTAATTTTGAAGCCTAGCAATGTTGACAAGAATCGTAAAACTCGAATTTGAAAAGGCTCATGTGACCGCCTTTTTGGATAATTTTGAACAGGTAAAGGACCAGATTCGAAGTTTTCCAGGCTGCACCTATTTGGAATTATGGAGAGATCAGGATGATGAGGCGATCTTCTTTACACATAGTCGTTGGGAACGAAGTGAGGATCTGGAAAATTATCGCCATAGTCCGCTTTTTAAGAAGGTTTGGGCAACAACCAAGCCCCTGTTTCGTTCTAAAGCGCAAGCCTGGAGCGTAGATTCGATCCACGTTGTCGAAACGCCTTAAAAACTGAGCATTGAACATTGAACATTGATGAAGGCACTAATTAGTAAGGAAATCAACGGATTTTTCGCCGGACCCATGGGGTATCTGGTGATCGCGGTGTTTCTCGTGATCAACGGGTTGTTTTTATGGGTGTTTGCCGGAGAGTACAACATTTTTGATGCCGGATTTGCCGATCTGGCTTCCTTTTTTGAGCTGGCACCCTGGGTGCTGTTGTTACTCATCCCGGCGGTTACCATGCGCGCCTTTAGTGACGAAAAAAAAATGGGTACCATGGAGTTGCTACTCACCAAGCCCATCTCCCTTCCCAGGATCATTCTTGGCAAATATCTGGGTGCCGTCCTATTGATTATGCTCGCCTTGCTGCCTTCCTTGTTGTATGTGTTTACCATTTCTGATCTCGGCAATCCTGCCGGTAACTGGGATGTAGGAAGCACCGTGGGATCGTATATTGGATTGTTGTTCTTGTCGCTCACCTACGCTGCGGTGGGTATTTTTGCCTCCACCCTGTCGCAAAATCAGATCGTGGCCTTTATCGCGGCAGTATTCATATGTTTTGCGCTTTATTTTGGTTTCGATGGATTGTCGTCCATATCCAGCGCATTGGACGTGTCCTATTTCGGACTCAAATCGCATTACAATAGTATTTCCAAGGGCGTGATCGATACCCGCGACCTGGTCTATTTCGTAAGTGTATCGGGACTTTTCCTGGTGTTCACCTATCTCAATCTAAGCAAAGAACCATGAAACCTTCCATAGATAACATATTACTTCGTTCTTCGATGGGTTTCAGAATAGCATTTGATGTTGAAAGATAAACGGCACATAAAGATTTTTGTAACCACGTTGGTCGTTTTCCTTGCGATCAACTGGCTCGGACAAATGGTCTATCATCGATTTGACCTCACCCAGGATAAACGGTATACCTTGTCCGATGCTGCAAAAGGCCTGCTGGACACCGTGGATGCACCTTTGGAGATCGAAGTGTTGTTGGATGGTGATCTTCCTGCGGAATTCAAACGTCTCCAAGTGGAGACCGGGCAACTATTGGAAGAGTTTCGATCTCACAACCCCAATGTGAATATCAGCTTCATCGATCCCAGAGATGAAGAGAACGCCGGAGTATTGCAGCAACTATCCCAGATGGGATTGAAAGGCGCGCAGGTCGAGATCAGGGAGAACGGCAAGTCCAGTGTAGAGACGATCTTCCCATGGGCCTTGGCATACTATAACAGTAAAGTAGTCCCCATAGGATTGCTGAAAAACACCCTGGGCGCCACCCCGGAAGAACGCGTGAACAACTCGATCCAGAATCTCGAATATGCCTTTGCCGATGGTTTAGGCAAACTCACCCAACCCAAAAAGCGAAAAGTTGCTGTACTGAAAGGGAATGCCGAGATGGAAGATCGATACCTGGCCGATTTTATCACCACCCTGCGGGATTATTACTACATCGGACAATTTACCATGGATTCGATCGTGGAAAGTCCGCAGCGCACACTTGCCTCACTCAATGTCTACGACCTGGTGATCGTCGCACAGCCCGAACAGGCCTTCACCGAGGCCGAAACCTATGTGCTGGACCAGTACACCATGCAAGGCGGAGCCTCACTTTGGATGGTAGATGCTACCACGCAACGGCTTGACACGGTGAGTGGTAATGCCTTTGCATTTGGTCGAGATCTTGGCTTGAATGACCTTTTCTTCAAATATGGCGTACGCGTGAATATGAACCTGGTTCAGGCCATGCCCTCCGGATTCATCGTCTTGGCGACGGGTCGAGAACGTGAGAGCCAGTACCAACAGTATCCGTGGCTGTACAGCCCATTGTCCTCAAAGTTGG
>JBCCHR010000402.1:0-2975 GCA_039028655.1 Bacteroidota bacterium | reverse complement strand
CCGTAAAGTCTAAACGCAGTCCGAATGATGAATATGTACTGAAAGAAACGTGCCCTTCCATTTACACATATAAGCCTCATTTTTATTTACCGTTTTCCCTTGAGATGATCAAGTTTTCACGAGGAAAACTTGTTGATCCGTGATCTAGCTCGTATTTTTGCCAACTGTTCTCACGATGTAGTGATTACAACCTTTTTATAGACTTGAGGCGTCATCGTTACCCGGTTGAAGCGTAGTCTTACGTTGGCCTCACCGGCATAGGCGCCCAGATCAATACTTTCGTCGTTCCATTGATTCCCCTGGTTACCGGTCTGGCTCCAAACAGAACCCCAGTTGTCGCCATCGTCGGTACTTACCTCCAGCGCGATACTTCCCATATCGGTTGCACCAAACATATGATAACTGAAATCAAAAGTAGCCGAAGTCTCCCCGCTGAGGTCGTAACAAGGAGAATTCAGGATGGCTCGCTTATTGGGGTATCCGGTTCCATTTCCTGAAGCCTCCACGTAAATATAAACAGTGCCATCGGCAGCGTTGGAAGGTCCGGTGTTGTTGGATGGTGTTCCGGAAGAATCGCGCGTCCAATCGATATCGTCCAGCGCCGATTGTGTCCAGTCGCCAAAAGAACTTTCGAAACTCTCACTATACGGATAACTAGCAATGGTAGTTGAGCAAGGATCACTTCCTCCACCTCCACAACCGCTTACAAAGGAAGTACTTTGGTCGTTGTTGGTGTTGGTACCACCATTGGTATTCTCATTAGCTCCCAGGCCCACTCCCCTGGCGGCAAATACGTCCCAAATAATACAATTGTATTGTCCTCCGTAAAGGTCCTGATCGGCTTGAAGGATACCGTCTCGTCCAGAGACAAAGCCGGGATTATTGGCCGTATTCTTAAGTCCTTCAATGATCAAAGCCATCGCAATGTTGTTTCCTCCGGTCCCATTGTAAAAGTCGGGATCAAATCCCTGATCGTCTACCAACGCCCAGGTAAGATCCCAAATAATGGTTCCCCAGGCATAACCTACACCATGTGGTACTGCAAGTCCGCCAATGTCTCCATAGGTGGTTCCGTTAATGGAAGTGTCCGTCGAATAGGGCGTAGGTCGAATCCCTCCACCATTTGGACCCTGACCAAGCGCATAGTGTCCAACTGCTCTGGGGTCGGTACCGGCATCACCCGTTTTCATAGTGAGCATAAGACCAAACCAGTCGCTCCAGCCTTCTCCCATCTGCTCCGAACCTCCCAAGGTATTGGACGAAGGTCCACCTACCAGTCGAATTGAGATTCCGTGGCCATACTCATGGGCAATGATCACGTTGTCCAGATCGCCATCAATTTGAGGATTTCCAGACCATAGGAACATCTGCATTCGTGGATTGGATCCGTCCCCAGGCGTGGCGAAGTTGGCATTGTTCAAGCCACTTCCGTCCTGTGCATCGGCATTGACCGAGTCGCTTCCCAATCCACCGTTTCCGTAGTTGTTCTCCTGAAAGTTTCCACTGGCCTCATTAAAACCATATTGGTACCATACGTCGTGCATGATGTTGTTCCAATAAAAGAGGTTGGTAATAGCGGCATCCCGATAGGTATTGGGCTCGTTATTAAGGTTGACGGGATAATCAAAATCTAGTCCGGACCCTGCATTGGGGGAATAACCTGTCCCGTTATTTCCATTGGCATCTTCCTGGGCCCAAACATTGTTCCCTCGGGTATTGGTATACTCCGCTCCGGCGGCTCCGTTCGTATCGTGCCAACCATACGGTGATGCAGTGAGGTTTTGGGGGTCGCTCACGACAGTGCGTGCTCCGTCCAATGGACTCTCAAAAGGCATCGCATATACACGGTAACTTTCTCCTGCAACAAAGTTCATAGGCCCCATAGGAGCTTCTTCCTTCTTGTTGGATACCCCTACCGGCAGGTCGTGCCCATGATCTTCATGGGCATCGCCCCAGTTGCAGGTAATTACCCAATCCTGACTTCGCAGGACCTCTCCGGTTGTTGCATCAATATTCTCATACCACCAATGTTGTCCGTCCTTTTCGTAGAGACTTACGTTCCACACCAGGCGCAATTGACCGTTGTGTAATTGATACAACGGTTGCACCTTGATAGGCTCCAGGCTGATGCCCGAATCCTCGTACACATAGATGCCGTCCGAATTCCTGTTTCCCTGCAGGGAAGGGCTTCGTAGCTGGTGATTGGTTACCGTTTTCATCACGGCACGCTCTGGTGAGATAGAAGGTTGCGTAGTGGTGACCTTGGCAGCTACATCGGCAACGAACTGGTTGATCTGCCAGGTAACTTGTCCGTTTCGAACGGTGAGCTTATAGGTTCCAAACTGTATAGGAATGTCGTTGTGATACTGTTGAATGTAGACGTGTTGGATGTCCGGATTCAACGATGGAACCACATCGGTGACCTTCCATTCGGAAAGATCTCCGGGTTCAAAATTAGATTCTCCCGCAAGAATGTTGAAATAAGACTGCACAATGCCGTCCATTTGTGTTTGCGAGAATAAGGTTTGTCCTGAGATTAATAGTACGCATACTATTAAATAGAGTTTTTTCATAATTACAGTTGTTAATTGAATTATACGTTACGTAGTTGTTTGTTTATTTTTTTGCAGGTAAGCGTAACAATTTGGGGAACACCCCGGAAGGGAAGTGGATCAGGGTGGGATCGAATGGGAAGCGCAGGTACGACTGATTCAGTCGAAATGGATGGCTTCAAAACTAAAAGAATTGATGGTTTCTCATGAAAGCTTGATGGTTGATTATTAGATAAATCACACATTTCCGCCCCTGTAAAACGCAAAAACCGTAAAATGAATTATTTCATTTTATTTAAGATTACGGTTAAAACGTTAAACAATTATGGGTTTTTTGTATGTTTTATTGATGATTATGCATCTAAGTACGGATTTTTCTAATAAATATCAAATTATATTCGTTGAACGGCTTTAAGAATTTAT
>JBCCHR010000401.1:0-2992 GCA_039028655.1 Bacteroidota bacterium | reverse complement strand
GAAAATTTTCCTTTAAAAAAGTGCAATGAGTCCTCATTTCAGACTCTTTTTTTTATTGCTGAAACGGTTTAGGCTACCACGATCGGCCAGGATTCAAAATCCCGTCGCCGCTCGATTCGGTATTTCAGATGATGAAGACAGCGATAAATGATTCAACAAAAACCAAAAAATACCACTCGGAAGCCGGGATGCGAAGGACGTGAATTCTGATTAAATAAAAATTTGGTATTTTCAAGCTTTAAAATTCGCAACAAACGCGAGAAGAGGTGGCTCCCTTTAGCCATCACAAACCACCAACTAAAAACAGACGCTATGGGATTTCTTTCTACTTTTTCTTTCATCGCATTTACACTAATGGTCGCCGTGATCGCCTGGTATGCCACCCGAAAGACCGATGAGAAAACTGCCGATGGATTTTATTTAGGAGGAAGAACACTAGGGGCGGTTACCATTGCGGGCTCCTTGCTGTTAACCAACCTCTCGGCTGAACAGATCGTTGGATTGAACGGACAGGCATTCACGGAAGGAATTTTGGTGATGGCTTGGGAAACTCTGGCCGCAATAGCGATGATATTTGCTGCCTTGTTCCTGTTGCCCAAGTACATGAAATCCGGGATCACTACCATCCCCGAGTTTATTCAATCCCGCTTCGATCAACATACGAAAGGGATCCTGTCTATGTTGTTCCTCGTGGCCTACGGGGTGGTTCTTTTACCCACGGTTTTGTACTCGGGATCTCTGGCCTTTAGTACGATGTTCGACCTTCCCAACGTGCTTGGGATGTCGGAATGGTCTGTCATTTGGATCTGCGTTTGGAGTATCGGGATCATCGGGATCATTTATGCGATCTTTGGTGGATTAAAAGCGGTAGCGGTATCCGATCTTATCAATGCGATCGGTTTGATCATAGGAGGACTCCTCATCCCGGTATTTGCATTATTGATCATTGGTGATGGAAATTTTGGAGAAGGACTCAGCATACTTTGGGAGACCAATCCGGAGAAATTTGAAACCGTAGGTGCCGTGGATTCGTCAATACCGGTAGGGACCATTTTTACTGGAATGATGCTCGCGCAGGTCTATTACTGGGGAACCAACCAAGCTATCCTGCAACGGGTGTTCGGAGCCCGAAGTCTGAGAGAAGGACAAAAAGGGATGATCCTTGCGGCCCTGGTGAAATTCTTAATACCTATTATCGTTGTATTGCCCGGAATTCTCGCCTGGCACATCTTCGAAGGCAATCTGGAGAATCCAGATCAGGCCTATCCACAATTGGTTCGAAAGGTACTACCACCCGCCTTGATGGGCTTCTTTGCATCGGTACTATTTGGTGCGGTATTGAGCTCGTTCAACAGTTTGCTCAATAGTAGTGCTACCTTGTTCGGTTTTGACCTGTTCAAGCAATATTTCAAAAAATCGGCTTCGGAAACCCAAAGCGTAAAGGCCGGTAAAACCTTCGGTCTTATCCTGGGACTGGTTTCCATGACGATTGCGCCATTCATCATATTTGCGTCTGACGGTTTGTTCAACTACATCCAAGTGATGCTGGGAAGTTTGAGTGTTCCTATCCTCGCTGTGGTTGCCGTTGGTATTTTTACGAAACGAGTGCCGGCCTTGGGGGCCAAGATCGTATTGCTCACGGGTGTGGTTTTATACCTCATCAGTCAATTTATACTGAGCCCTTATTTTGTAGATTCGGCGCTGGCCGAAGCAGCGGCCAACGGAATTACCGACCCAGCCGAACTAAGCATGATCGAAGCAACTGCATATCCTCATTTCCTTCATATCATGGGAATTTTGTTCGTCTTTAATATCCTTCTCATGCTAGTGATAGGCAAACTGAAGCCGCTGGCAACGCCCTACGAGCAAAAGGCCACAGAGGACGTGGATACGACTCCATGGAAATATGCGTTGGTTTGTGGCGTGGTGATCACCCTGCTGGTGCTAAGTACCTATCTCATTTTCTAACCCCTGCCAAGGAATAAATACCCGGATTGCAAATGACAAGGAAATGGTGGAAAGAAGGTGTCGTCTATCAGATCTATCCCCGATCGTATAAAGATACTACCGGCAACGGCATTGGCGACCTACGGGGAATTATCGAACAATTGGATTACATCAAATCGCTGGGTGTAGACATTATCTGGCTATGTCCTGTGTATCGATCGCCCAATGACGACAATGGCTACGACATTAGCAACTACCGGGAGATCATGGATGAATTTGGAGGCGAAGAAGCCTTCGATCTGCTCCTAAAGAACATGCACGAAAAGGGGCTTCGACTGGTGATGGACCTTGTGGCCAATCACAGTTCGGATGAGCACAAATGGTTCGAAGAGTCCCGAAAATCAAAATCGAATCCCTATCGCGACTACTATATTTGGAAGCCCAATAACGGTGCACCTCCCACGAACTGGCAATCGTTTTTTGGAGGGAGTGCCTGGGAACTGGATGAGACGACCAACGAGTACTACCTCCACCTGTTTACTAAAAAACAACCCGACCTGAACTGGGAGAACCCCAAGGTGAGGCAGGAGATCTACGATGTGGTCGCTTATTGGGCGGAGAAAGGTGTAGATGGCTTTCGCATGGACGTTATTTCTGTTATATCAAAGCATCCCGATTATCCGGATGCGAGCGAAGGCAATATGATGGAGGCGATTTCGAAGATCTATGCCAACGGACCGCGAATTCATGAATTCCTGCATGAGATGAATAAGGAAGTACTGAGTAAGTACGACCTTATGACCGTAGGTGAAGGCCCAGGAATCGATCTTGACAATGGACATTTGTACGTAGAGGAAGACCGGGAAGAACTTTGTATGATCTTCCATTTCGATCATATGTTCATCGATTGTGGCAACCGAGGCAAGTATTATCCGGTCGATTTTGACCTGGTCGATTTTAAGAGCGTATTTACTGCCTGGGACAAAAAACTGAACATGCATAACGGTTGGGGAAGCATCTTCCTGGGCAATCACGATTTCTCGCG
>JBCCHR010000400.1:0-3018 GCA_039028655.1 Bacteroidota bacterium | reverse complement strand
TGCCGGAAAGCCTGCCAAGAAGAAATCGACTCGAAGAAGTCGTCGAGGCGGAAGCAAAGCCGTCGCGCCGGCCATCGATACCAAAGCAACAAACGAAGAAGAATAATATGATCTTCGATGTGAATAACAAAGGGATAGACGTTCAAGTTTATCCCTTTTTTTTGTGTTCAACGCCGAGTATTCCTCGAACGAATTGGGCACGAGCCTTCAAAGGCATTTTGTTAAGAATTTATATTTCAATCTTGAACAACCTAAACGCATTTCAATTATTTTTGCTACAGAAATTTAGTCTATGAAATACCAAACAAGAAAAAAAGCAATTGTCCTCTTAGCCGACGGTACTGTGTTCCACGGTAAGGTCGTTGGCGGCAAAGAAGGCTCTGCCTTCGGAGAAGTATGTTTCAACACCGGAATGACCGGTTACCAGGAGATTTTTACGGACCCATCCTACTACGGCCAGTTAATGGTGGCCACGAATGCCCACATCGGAAATTACGGAACAAAAAGCGAAGAGACCGAATCCGACGGCGTTAAGATTGCCGGTTTGATCGTTCGAAATTTTAGCTATCATCATTCGCGACCCGGAGCCGATGCTTCGTTGGAAGAATTCCTTGAGAAGAACAATTTATTGGCTATTAGTGATGTCGACACCCGTGCGCTCGTGAACTATATTCGCGATAATGGCGCCATGAATGCTGTGATTTCTACGGAAGTTGACAATATCGGCCAATTGAAAGAGCAGCTTGCTGCCATTCCCAACATGAAAGGGCTCGAACTGGCATCCAAGGTATCTACCAAGGAGCCTTATTTCTTCGGAAACGAGAACGCCACTCACCGCATCTCTGCGCTCGATATCGGAATTAAGAAGAACATCCTCAGAAACCTCGCTAAAAGAGATTGCTATATCAAGGTGTTTCCTTACGATGCCACCTTCGAAGAAATGAGAAGCTTCGATCCGGATGCCTATTTCCTGAGTAATGGTCCCGGCGATCCCGAACCTCTGGAACAGGCGATCGAGACCACGCAGAAGATACTGGCAGAGGATGTACCATTGTTTGGGATCTGCCTTGGACATCAGGTATTGGCATTGGCCAATGGTATTTCAACCTATAAGATGCACAACGGGCATCGCGGGATCAACCATCCCATCCTCAACCTGGGCACTGGTAAAGGTGAGATCACCTCGCAAAACCACGGTTTTGCCATCAACAGGGAGGAAACGGAGGCCCATCCCAATGTGGAGATCACCCACATACATTTGAACGATCAAACGGTGGCTGGGATACGGATCAAGGATAAACCGGTCTTTTCAGTGCAATACCATCCCGAAGCCAGTCCCGGACCGCACGACGCGTCCTATCTGTTCGATGAATTCATTGAGAACATTAAAAAATCAAAATTGGAAAAGGCTCATTAATTTGGGCTTTTTCCTTTTTATCCGAAAACGTTTTAGCCGGAAAAGACAGCGCATTCTCTTATTTTTGGACCCCTTAACAAAGCACATTTCGTATCTTCACCACACAAAATAATTTCAACAACTATGAGCATAATAATTGATATCAGAGCCAGACAAATATTCGATTCCAGAGGTAATCCGACGGTAGAAGTAGATGTGATCACTGAAAATGGGGTGCTTGGAAGAGCGGCCGTTCCTTCAGGCGCATCCACAGGAGAACACGAAGCTGTTGAGCTCCGGGATGGTGGCGATGACTATATGGGCAAAGGCGTGCTCAAGGCAGTTGAAAACGTGAACGGGAAAATTGCAGGGACCCTTTTGGGAGTGTCTGTGTTCGATCAGGAAGGCATCGATCAGATCATGATCGATCTGGATGGTACCGCCAATAAATCGAAACTCGGTGCCAACGCTATTTTAGGCGTTTCTCTGGCAGCGGCCAAGGCGGCAGCCAACGAATTGGGCTTACCACTGTATCGCTACGTGGGTGGGGTGAGCGCTAAGACGCTTCCTGTCCCGATGATGAATATTATCAATGGTGGATCGCATAGCGATGCGCCCATAGCATTTCAGGAGTTCATGGTGATGCCCGTAAAGGCCAAGAGCTTTACCCATGCCATGAAAATGGGCTCAGAGATATTTCACCATTTGAAAAAAGTACTGCACGATCGTAACTTGAGCACGGCAGTAGGAGACGAAGGCGGTTTTGCTCCAACATTGGACGGCACCGAAGATGCATTGGATACCATTGCCAAGGCTACCGAAAAAGCAGGCTATGTGCTGGGTGATGACGTGATGATAGCACTGGATTGTGCTGCTGCCGAGTTCTACGTGGACGGTAAGTACGACTACACCAAGTTTGAAGGCGCAAGTGGCAAAGTAAGAACCTCCAGGGAGCAAGCAGACTATCTGGCCGAGTTAACCGAACAGTATCCCATCATTTCCATCGAGGATGGTATGGATGAGAATGATTGGGAAGGCTGGAAATACCTTACCGAAAAGATCGGGTCGAAGGTGCAATTGGTAGGCGATGACCTCTTTGTGACCAATGTAGAACGACTTTCCAGAGGTATCGAAGAAGGAATTGCCAACTCCATACTCATCAAGGTTAATCAGATCGGTACGCTAAGCGAGACCATCGCGGCCGTGTCCATGGCACATCATGCAGGATATACATCGGTGATGTCTCATAGAAGCGGCGAGACCGAGGACAACACCATTGCCGACCTGGCAGTCGCCCTTAACACCGGACAGATAAAAACCGGTTCGGCCTCCAGAAGCGACCGAATGGCCAAGTACAATCAGTTGCTTCGAATTGAGGAAGAGTTAGAAGATCTGGCATATTTCCCGGGAAGAAAAGCATTTAAAGTATAGCATTTTTATTACTTCGGAATAAAAACCATCAGTTGGGATAGTTCCTCCCGATTGATGGTTTTTTATTTTATACTTTTTTTAACCCTAGTATACCGTGGAATTGTTAAAAAAATCGACCTATTTTTCGTAATTTAGCAATCCTTAAATTCCAACACAAAATCAACACTAGTTTATGTCCAAGAATGCAATCA
>JBCCHR010000399.1:0-3018 GCA_039028655.1 Bacteroidota bacterium | reverse complement strand
GAGAAAACTAAAGCAGTTTAGAGACTAATTGTCGATCATCGACCATTCTTCGGCAACCCGAACCGAGTCGTGCAATGGCAGTACTACGCTTCCCGAACGCAACTTAATATTATTAGTGATCGTGGAAACAGCAGCCGCAGCTACGGACGGATTGGGAAACTGATCTCCAAAACTGTGAAAATGACGTTCGGGTACCCAAATGGCTTCGAAACCGTGATCATCTGCAAACTTGGCACCTTCCACCAACAGCTTGTACTTATCTCCCTCCGTACTCTCCCCTGTTGGAAAATAGAAAAAACTAAAGTTCATTTCCGGTTGAGGCGTAATGGGAACCGGGCGTTCCAGGTGAATCACCACCTTGCTGCCACGAGTTAAGGTCCAGAGCAATTCCAAAATAGAAATATCGAAACTAATACTGGTAATTGCCATCCACACCTCCTGTACTTCGGACTCAGGAAATCGTTCATTCATGCCTACCATGAAGTTCATCAGGTTGCCATGAGAAACACTCACTCCTTTCGGTTTACCCGTCGAACCCGACGTGTAGATGGTATAGGCCGTAGCCTCGCTTTTTACAAGGGATTGATCCCATCTAGGCTCCGACTGCCAGATCTCCGGATCTTCCAGATCGATTGCTTCCGAAGAAATCGAAACCAATTGTGAGGTGATGCCCTTGGTGAGTATCATTTGAGCCTTACTGTGAGCAATGATGTAATCAATACGATCCAAGGGATAGAACGGATCCAGAGGCAAATAGGCCGCCCCTGTCTTCAAAATTCCCAACATCCCGATCGCCATTTCAATGGAACGCTCGAGACAAACCCCTGCAATAGCTCCGGTAAGGAGGCCATTTTGGGTAAGGTAGTTTGCGAGGCGGGACGAACGCTCATCCAATTCATCATAAGTAATTGCGATGTCTCCACTTACGAACGCAACCGCCTTGGGCGTTTGAGCCACCTGAGCAACAAATGCGTCGAGGAAGGTGGCCTTGCTATTAAAATCGACATTCGTGTCGTTCAAGCCGTGCAGCAAGCGATCTACTTCTCGGGCGTCGATATACGAAATGTATCGTAGCTGCTTTTCAGGTGTGGTAAGACACTCCTTCAAAAAGTTTTCGAGATGGGTCGCGAGCGCAGCGATGAAGTTTTCCTGAAAGAGGTCGGTATTGTATTCGATCCCCAGGCTCAATCGACCATCGTCTTCAGCAAACATAAACGTAAGATCGTATTTACTAGCCGAATCGTCATAATCACTGTAGACAGTGCATTCGAGGTCGACAAACCCTGCCTGCCGCGCCTCTAGCGAACCTCCGGTCTGGTAGGTGACGAGCACATCAAAAATTGGGGAGCGACTGATGTCACGCTGTAGGTCGAGATTGGCTACCAATTCTCCAAAAGGGTAGTTTGCATTCTCATATGCCGCACCAAGTACTTCTTTCTGAATATTGAAAAGGTCCAAATAGCTACTGTCCTCATGAAACCGTGTACGAATAGGTAGCGTATTGATGTATAGTCCAACCTGTCCTTCCAGTTGCGGATTGTTACGCCCGGATACCGGAGTTCCCAATACAATATCGGTTTGTGAGGTGTATCGGTGCAGGAGTCCGTTCAAGGCCGACATGAGCGCCATGAAATTGGTACCACCCTGTTCGCCACTGAAGGACGAAAGTGCAGGCACTACCGAAGCCTCAAAAACGTGCTGGTACGTGGCGCCATTATATGTTTTTATATGTGGTCTGGGCTGAAAAGTAGGCATATTGAGAATAGGAATTTCATCGGCAAAAGTTTCCAGCCAGTACGTCTCTTCGTTGCCGTAATTCTGTTTTTCATTGATCCATTGCGAATAATCCTTGAACTGCAAGGGTAATTCGGGCAGCGTTGTCGCTTGCCCGTTCACGAGGCTGTTGTAGAGCTTTTGTAATTCATTCAGTAAAATACCCAGCGACAATCCGTCGCAGATCATATGGTGAATGGTTAGGCAGAGATAATGTGTTTCGCCTTCGGTGCTCACTAAGTGCGCACGGAACAAAGGGGCCGATTTTAAATCAAATGGGGCCATTACAAGCTGTGAAAGTGTGTCGTGTATCTCCCCAGATCGGGTCACTTTCAGGCGATGTAATTGAAAATCAAGATCCTTTAAATTTAATACCCATTGATTTAAGACCCCATTTTTCTCTTGTATAAACTGACTTCTCAATAATTCATGACGCTCCATAAGCATCTCCAGGGAACGTTCCAATACATCCACTTCCAGGTTCCCTTCTATTTTTACGACCAATGGCATGTTGTATGCCACGTTGATCTCCTCTAACTGACACAAGATCCAAAATCGGAACTGCGTCGCGGTTACCGAATAACGCTCTTGAACTGCCGCCATGGGAATTACCTGGATGTCGGATTCACTGGTGATCGATTTCAAATAGGCAATAATGGCCGGTTTGTGCTCCTTGATCAAGGTAACCACTTCCGGATCGATGGTGTCCTGCTCTGAAACTAGTTCGAGGGAATCTCCAACCCATCGTAGGTCGATGCCCTGTTCTCTTATCGTGCGAAGTAAGTGTGGTATTTCCATGTGATCAGATTACTATTTTACTTTTCTCGGTAACTACTTTGTTGTTCTGAAGCGATTGCAGGTTCTCGATATGCAATGCCAAATATTCGACCGTTGGGCTGTTGAAAAACAACTCCACTTTTAGGTCGATCTGGAAAGACTCTCGAATTTTGTTCAAAACCTGGTTCATCTTAAGACTATTGCCTCCCAGACGGAAGAAATTGTCCTGAATGCCGATCGTTTCAGGTTCGCGATCAAGCACCTTGGCAAAATGACGTACTAACTCCATTTCCACCTCCGTCGAGGCGGCGATAAATTCGGTTTCGACGTCTGCCAATTCCGGATCGGGGAGTAATTTCTTATCGATCTTGCCGGTTCTCGTTTGCGGAAATTGATCCAGGGTCACGAAATGGGCGGGAATCATGTAGTTGGGTAAATATTCCTGCAGTTTTATTTTTATTTCTGAAG
>JBCCHR010000398.1:0-3020 GCA_039028655.1 Bacteroidota bacterium | reverse complement strand
TGGAATTAACCCCAGAAACCTCAAAGTATACGGCGGAGGTGGAAAACCTTTGCCCCTCGTAAATCAGAATAACACCATCTTCGATCTTCCGGAAACAGCCATTCAGGTAGTGGGTGAAGAGGATGGTAGTTTTGATAGTGGGGACTTTATTCTTTTCTACGGAACCGGTGTGGAGGGATACACAGGGAATGGATTCTACGAAGAAGGCGGTGCGTTTTTCGAAAATGGCACCCACCTTAATCCATACAGCAACGACTCCTATTATTATGTTACCGTTGGCGACTCGCCTGGATTGCGCGTAACGCCTATGGTCGAACCTTCGGGTAATGCCGATGTAACCATCAATCGATTTGACGACATCCAGTTCCACGAGGAGGATGATTTCAGTCCGGCGCGCGTAGGGCGGCGTTGGTTTGGGAATCGATTTGATATTGAGAACGAACAAAGCTACGAGTTCAACTTCCCGAACATAACTCCGGGTCAGGAAATGAGAGTGGCTGTGCGTGCTGCGGCCGCATCGGAGAGCAGGACCAGTATGACGGTGAAGATCAATTCAACACCGCTCAACCCGCTCAGTTTTGGTCCCATCGACGATCCACTGTTATTGACCATAGGTCAAACAGCTCAAAACATTGTGGCTTCCGGTGAAACCGTGACCGTGGAACTGGCTTATAATAATGAAGGAAATCCTTCCAGTGTGGGTTATTTGGACTTCATTAGCGTGCAGGCCTTTCGCGATCTCACTGGCATTGGAGGACAATTGTCCTTTCGTTATTTTCCGGCCCAGACCATGGGTGGAAGCATTGGCAGGTACGATATAAGTAATGCTGCACAGTTTACCCAGGTTTGGGATGTTACCAATCCGGCCTTTATCACTTCAAAAACCAATGAAGGCGGTGGTTCCATGTCGTTCAAGGCGAATTTGGGTGAAATTCGCGAGTATGTCGCGGTGAACCCCAACGACTATTTTGCGCCCACTCAGGCTGCCAACCCGCAAGTTCCCAATCAAAACCTCAAAGGGACGATCTTTAATGACGCTTCCGGTAATTTTCAGGATATCGATTATCTTATCGTTACGGCACCCTTCCTTATCCAGCCGGCATTGCGGCTGGCCAACCATCACAAGACCATCAATGGTTTGAACGTGAAGGTGGTCACTACCGACAAGATCTACACCGAATTCAGCTCCGGTAAACAGGACATTAGTGCCATCAGGAACTTCGTTCGTTACATATACGAGAATGCCTCAACAGAGAGCAGGCGGCTCAAATACTTGTGCCTATTTGGGGATACATCGGTCGATCTCAAGAATCGATTCTCTAACAACAACAATATAGTTCCCACATTTCATACCCCGTCAAGCATCAGTACATGGACCTCCTACATGAGCGACGACTTTTTCGTAAGTCTGGCTCCCGAGGAAGGTAACTTGGTGGATGGCTCGGTGGAGGCCAAGCTGGATCTGGTAGTGGGAAGGATCCTGGCAGACGAAGTGCCCTTGGCCAACACCCTGGTCGACAAGATCATTGCCTATGAGAACAAGACGTCTTATGGCAACTGGAGAAACACCTTTGTATTGGTTTCGGATGATGTAGATGAAGTATACGAGTACCAGGCACTGGAAGTAACGCTGGACGACATTGGAGATCGGGTGACGGCAGAGAAACCCTATATCAATGTGAAAAAGATTCATGCCGATGCTTTTCAGCAGGAAACCTCGGCGGGAGGAAATCGATATCCTGAGGTGAATGAGGCCATTATCAATTCCATTGAGGTGGGTGCCCTGATCGTCAATTATTTTGGTCACGGGGGTGAGGATGGTCTCGCCAAGGAATTTATTTTTACGAAGACCGACGGGCAAAACCTTCAGAACCGTAATCGATATCCTTGCATCGTTACTGTTACTTGCGAATTTACCAAATTCGATAACCCACTTCGTACGACTGGGGGAGAACTCACTTATTGGAACAAAGACGGAGGTGCAATTTCATTGATTACGACCACCCGGTCCATCGGGGTACAATTAGGAGTTTCTTTCAATGTACTCCTCGCCGAAGAGTTATTTGGGTTTGGACTTAACGTGCCCACAACGCCCGCAGAAGCGCTGGCTGTTACCAAGAATCAGATTTCTCAAAGCGGACGCAGGGTGATCTTCTATGTAGGCGATCCGGCCATGCCGTTGGCCTTTCCAAAGCAAAGCGCTCGAATAACAACATTGAACGACAGGCCCATCGCCCAGGCCAGAGATACCTTGAAAGCATTGAGCAGGGTAAAATTTGGAGGGGAAGTGGTCGATCCCAACGGGAACCTGCTTACCGACTACAATGGCGTATTGGAAGCAAAGGTATTTGATAAGGACCTGCAGCGTCAAACCCTTGGAAATGATGGAGTGCGAGATGAGGATGGACGACTCCTTATTATGGACTTTAAAACCCTGGGAGAAGTCTTGTTCAACGGACAAGCAACTGTGACCAACGGACGATTTGAGTTTGAATTTGTCGTTCCAAGAGATATACAGATACCGGTGGGCAATGGTAAGGTGAGTCTTTATGCTGAACGGAATTCGGTCCTGGAAGACCAGACGGGCTTTAACCTGGATATTAAGGTAGGAGAACTGGATGAGAACGCCCCGGAAGATAATAACGGGCCTTCTATCCGTCTATTCATGAATGACGAGAGCTTTGTTTCGGGAGGTATCACCAACGATTCTCCTTTCCTCATCGCTAAATTGGAGGACGAGAATGGGATCAATACCGCCAGTGGGATAGGGCACGACCTGATCGCCATTCTGGATGGTGACGAGGCCAATCCTATTGTGTTAAACGAATACTATCAGGCCGATGTGGACGATTTCACCAAAGGAACAGCCAATTACAAGCTACGAAATCTGGAAGAGGGACTGCACACCCTTACGCTTAAGGCATGGGATGTGTATAATAACTCTGCCACTGGAGAGATACAGTTTGTGGTCTTCGGAAACGATAAATTGGAAGTACAACGTGTACTGAACTACCCTAATC
>JBCCHR010000397.1:0-3074 GCA_039028655.1 Bacteroidota bacterium | reverse complement strand
GTCAACATTCGATGATCCGATCGATAACTTCTCTTCCTTAGCCTGTGCCTCTTCACCCACAGGATAATACACCATGCGTAAACTGGTAAGGCCGTAGTCGTCCGAAACCTGTCCCATATAATAGGTAACCTGAGTGTCGGTTGAATCCTGCTTGCCTGTAACCGATATCTCCGGATACTCATCCCGAATCACACCTAAGGCATAGGATAGGTTCTCGTATTCTTTTAGGTCGTTATTAGATGTGGTAATGGCATAATCCAACTTTCGGTAAATGCCTCGTTGTAAATTATATTCCTGGTCTTGAGCGATAAAATTGAGGGCGGTATCCTTCAATTTCAACTGCACCTGATCCGTGTTCTTGGTACTCACCTTCCAGGTAACCCGGGTGCCTTCAGGAACCGTAGCATTACCAGTGCTCTTTAAGGATTCATCCTTTCTGCCCGTATAGGACGGATAGTCCAGAAACATCTCAAAAGCCAATAGGGAAGGGGTTTGAACCACCTCAAGCGTATACTCCATCGAGCGAACCTTGTTAGCGCTTAGCCGAAATTTAAGATCATCGGTGGGCTGCGAAAAGGTATATTCAAATCGTCCGGGCGCCGTCTGCTCCAGATAATAGGTTTCGTTATTAAAACTTATCGTGGCATTCTCGGGAACAACCGTGCCTTCAGTAATGGCTCTTAAGGTAAAGTTCTTGTTCTCTATGGCGGTCAGGTCCTCATTCAGCAAAACAAAAGAAAAAGGTGCTGGTGGCTCATAGGCGGTGTCGTAGTTCACAACGCGCTCATAACTGTTCGAGAACAGATCCCTGTCCCAAAAGAAATTCACCAGCAGTATGATCAAAACTGGAATGGCCGCATACTTCAGATACTTGGCATTCTTCTTAAAGTTAATGGCTCTTTTAAAGGGTACCGGTTGTAGTTCTCCGGCCTTTTGATCAATACTGGCTGCCAACAATTCCGACTCACGCTGATTTCTATTGAGCTGGATCACATTGAGTAATTTGTCATTTACCTGTGGAAAGTGATTCCCGATAATGCGCGAAGCTGTCTCATGATCGATCCCTTGCTGGAACTTGAACAACTTGGCGAGTGGAAAAGCAATAAAACGAGCGAATAAACCAACTTCCACCAATACGAAAGACCAGAACAACACGGTTCTACCCAGTGGTTCCAACCATAGGAAATGCTCCACCAAAAGTGTGATCACAAGCCATAATAAGCCAATAGCAAAAAAGAGGATAACCCCTTTAATGAGTTCATTCGTGTAGTATTTTTTTATAAATTGTTCCAGCTTCTGCTGGATGATGTTAAATGTGCTCATTCCTTCAAGTTACCGTCAACAGAACTTCTAAAATAGCACAAAAATCACTCCAAAGATCAGATTTATGAAAGATTTAAAATATTTGGTTGCCTACTCCATTCCCCTCGTAGCCATCGTTGGACTCAACTTACGAGGCAATTGGTCATTCCTCACTCCGGTATTTGCCTTTGTGATCGTGCCCATTATCGAAACGGCCCTTCCTGTGAACGCCAACAACCTGTCCGAGGCAGAACGCAGCAACAAAGCCACCAATTTCTTTTTTGATCTCTTATTATATCTCAACGTTCCGTTGATCTTTGGTATCCTTGGCTGGTTCTTGTGGAGCATTTCCTGGGCTCAATATCAAACCTACGAACTTATCGGACTCGCGTTCTCTGTGAGCATTGCCATGGGTTCCAATGGGATCAACGTAGCTCACGAACTTGGGCACCGAAAAACAGCTTGGGAGCGCGCGCTAGGTAAACTGTTGTTATTGCCTTCCCTAAACATGCATTTTTACATCGAACACAACTTCGGGCATCATTTACACGCGGCAACCCCCGAAGACCCGGCCAGTGCCAAATACAACCAATCTGTGTATTCCTTCTGGATAACGTCGAACCTGGGACAATACGTCAGCGCATGGCGCATACAACGCGAATTACTTAAAAGAGAAGGCCGATCTTTCTTCAGTATAAAAAACGACATGTTATGGTATACCGTGTTCCAGCTGGCATACCTGGCTTCCCTATTCTTTTTATTGGGGCCTTTGGAACTGGCTGTTGCTATGGCAACAGGTCTTGCTTCGGTGCTATTGTTGGAGACCATTAACTATATCGAGCACTACGGCCTCCGAAGATCCAAATTGGACAGCGGCCGCTACGAACGAGTGCGGGAAGTGCATTCCTGGAACAGCAACCACGTCCTGGGAAGAATCATGCTCTACGAACTTACGCGTCACAGCGATCACCATTACCGAGCGCATAAAAAATACCAGTTGCTGGACTATCATTCCGTGAGTCCGCAGATGCCTTATGGCTACCCTACATCCATGGTGCTTAGTTTGCTGCCACCACTGTGGTTCGCGATCATGAATAAGCGAATTCCTGCCGAAATGAAAACATAGAATTGTATCTTTGCGACCCTAAAACAACCGGATTTTATGTCTCAAAAAATACGTGTTCGATTTGCACCCAGTCCCACCGGACCGCTCCATATTGGAGGGGTTAGAACCGCCTTGTTCAATTACTTGTTTGCTAAAAAACACGGGGGTGATTTCATCCTTCGCATCGAAGATACCGACCAAACCCGTTTCGTGGAAGGCGCCGAAGCTTACATTGTAGAAGCGTTGGAGTGGCTGGGCATCCCATATAACGAAGGCCCCGAAAAGGACGCTGGCTTTGGACCGTACCGACAAAGTGAGCGAAAAGAGCTCTACAAACAATATGCCGATCGACTTATTGCCTCGGGAGATGCGTATTACGCCTTTGATAGTTCCGAAGATCTCAATTCTCTGCGTGCAGAATATGAGGCGGAGAAGAGAACATTCAGCTATAATTGGGAGAACCGTGAGGCGCTTAACAATTCGCTTTCTATTTCTTCGGAAGAAACCGCGGCTCGCCTGGCGTCTGGTGTCCCATATGTCATTCGGTTCAAGTCACCCAAAGATTCCAAATTACACCTAAAAGACGTGATCCGTGGCGACATCGAGATCGACACCAATATCCTGGACGATAAGGTGCTTTTTAAAAGTGACGGAATGTCCACCTACC
>JBCCHR010000396.1:0-3074 GCA_039028655.1 Bacteroidota bacterium | reverse complement strand
ATTTTTTAGTCTCATTTTATGCTTAACCCTTGTTAATAAAGGATTTAGCCAGCTTGATAGTCTTCAGCAAAAGGCACAAGATTCACTTATTTTAGAGGCTTCTTTGGCGATACGTAACGAACCCGATAAAGCTATTTCCAAGTATAATGAGGTATTAGATCGAAGTAAACAAGCTACAGATTCCCTTTATGCGGCCCGTGCTTTGAATGGATTGGGTAAAGCATTCGCTGCAAAATCGGAATATCTCAAAAGTTTGGAATATCACTACGACGCTCTCAATTACCTGGAGCATTCCACCAGTAATATTGAATTGGCGTATGCGCACAACAATATAGGGTTATTATACGGTAGATTCAACCTATATGATGAAGCCTTGGAATATCTAATGGAAGCCGAACGCTATATCGCGTTGGACGAAACTACCGATGAAAATAACTTCAACAACCTACTGCTGCTCAATATTTCTATTCTAAAAGGTCGTCAAGGTGATAATAATGGGTCGCTTAATTATGTGCTCAAGGCAGAGAAGAGTTTAAAAGAATCGGACGTGCAATTCAAAGGGCTGCGTATGGCGATCACCGCCAACGAGAAGGCGCGTACCTATTTGCAACTGGGGCGTATCGATAGCGCACTTATCCTCGCGGAGCGCAATATTGTTCCGCTCGCGCGAGCAAACATCCCCTTCGCCTTAGGAAAAGGATACTACTACCTGGGAGAGATATATCGCGTAAAAGGCGATTTCAATAAGGCACTTGAATATGCCAAGAAAGCCGATCTTATTGCGGGAAGCATCGATGATCTGGCCACCAAACAGGATATCTACCACCTGGTGGCCACCATGTACGAGGAGGTCAACAATCCAAAAAAGGCCTTGGAATACTACAAAAAGGCCACCGAGATCAATAACGAGATCTTCGACGTGAAAGACACCTGGGCGTTTTACAAGCTTAAACGGGACATCAAAACCAAGGACGAAGCCCAGCAAAATGCCTTGCTCGAAAAAGACAAAAAGCTAAGTCGCACCATGAGCGGACTCTATGCCGTGATCGTGATATTCACCATCGTATTTGCTTTTATCTACTTCAAATACCTGAGAACCAAACACAAAAAGGAGAAGGAACAATACGAACAGTTGCAACAACTCACGCAAATCGAACTTCAGAAAACTAAGGAAGTACTGGAGATCAACAAAAAGGAACTCACTTCGGCGGCCTTGCAGATCATTGAGAATGGCGAAACCGTGCAGCAATTCAGAAAAGAGATCGAGAGTTTCAAGGAGAGTCTGGATACGTCCCACCATAAAAAATTAGAGAATCTCGCGTCCTCCATCACCAACAACACGACCAAGAACTGGGAAGAGTTCCGAAGTCGATTCGAACAGGTGAATACCGATTTTTTCAAAAACCTGAAAAAGGAACATCCCGAATTGTCGTCCAACGAATTGAAGATCTGTTCCTTCTTAAAACTGAACTTCAACTCAAAAGACATTGCCAATCTCATGGGAATCTCACCAGAAAGTGTGAAGGTGAGTCGCTACCGCTTGCGAAAGAAACTAAATTTGCAGCGAAGTGATAACCTGGCCAGCTATATCGACCAGTTTTAAGTTTAAAGCCGGAATTTTTAGCGTATCAACTTCTTATACTTGATACGTTTGGGGATGAGATCCCCATCCAGACGTTGCTTTTTGTTCTCTTCGTAATCGCTAAATCCACCCTCGAAGAAGTACACCTGGCTGTCTCCTTCAAACGCCAGGATATGCGTACAGATCCTGTCCAGGAACCAACGGTCGTGACTAATGACCACCGCACAACCTGCAAAATTCTCCAAACCATCTTCCAGGGCACGCAAGGTATTTACATCCAGGTCGTTGGTAGGCTCGTCCAGCAAGAGGACGTTCCCTTCTTCGCGTAAGGTCATTGCCAAATGAAGTCGGTTGCGCTCTCCTCCGGATAACAACGCCACTTTTTTATTCTGTTCGCTACCGCTAAAATTGAACCGACTCAGGTAGGCGCGCGAATTCACCTGCTTCCCTCCCATCATCACCAACTCCTGCTCATCGCTAAAATTCTGCCATATGGTTTTTTCCGGATCGATATTGGCATGCGCCTGATCCACATAGGCCACCTGGGCCGTCTCACCAATTTTAAATTCTCCTTTGTCAGGCTCGATTTCCCCCATGATCATCTTGAAAATGGTGGTTTTACCGGCACCGTTCGGACCAATGATCCCGACAATTCCCGCTTGTGGCAACGTAAAGTTAAGATCCTCATACAATAGTTTATCGCCATACCCCTTACTCACACCGATCGCCTCGATCACATTGGTTCCCAGGCGCGGTCCGTTGGGGATGTAGATCTCAAGTTTTTCATCCAGTTGTTTCTGATCCTGGCTCATCAACTTATCGTAATTCTTCAAACGGGCCTTCTGCTTGGTTTGACGTCCTTTGGCACCCTGTCGCACCCACTCCAATTCACGTTCCAGCGTTTTTTGCCGTTTCGAAGCCGACTTACTTTCCTGGGCAAGGCGTTTCGACTTTTGATCCAACCAGGAAGAGTAATTCCCCTTCCAAGGGATTCCTTCGCCTCGATCCAGTTCCAGGATCCATCCGGCCACGTTGTCCAGGAAATAACGGTCGTGTGTAACAGCGATCACCGTACCCTTGTACTGCGCCAAATGATGCTCCAGCCAGTGCACACTCTCGGCATCCAAATGGTTGGTTGGCTCGTCCAGTAACAATACATCCGGCTCCTGCAGCAATAAACGACACAAAGCCACACGTCTACGCTCACCACCCGATAAAACTTCTATTTTCTTGTCGGGTTCCGGCGTTCTCAACGCATCCATAGCAATCTCCAACCTGGTTTCCAATTCCCAGGCATTCGAAGCATCGATCTGATCCTGCAAAGCAGCCTGTCGATCCATCAATTTCTGCATCTTATCCGGATCGCTGTACACCTCCTCAAGCCCAAACATGTCGTTGATCTTGTTGTATTCATCCAGGATGGCCACCGTCTCTGCCGCACCTTCTTTTACCACTTCCATCACCGTCTTCGAATCGTCCAGTTGCGGGTCTT
>JBCCHR010000395.1:0-3078 GCA_039028655.1 Bacteroidota bacterium | reverse complement strand
TCCCGCAATCCAGGGATATTCCTTTGCAAACCGATCTGAAACACGTGATCGACTCCCTGATCGGGAAAGGACATGAAGATGAATTATTTCCCGGAATCGCTTTGGCCCTGATCCAGCATGATACCGTACAGTTTTCAAACAGCGGGTATGCGAATATCGCCAAACAAATAAAGTCGACCGAAGACACTCGCTATCAACTGGGCTCCCTAGGGAAGCTTGTCACCGCCATCGCCGTGTTGCAGTTGGTAGATTCCGGAAGACTCGATGTTCATGCAAACATCGCAACCTACCTGGAACTTCCCTTTGACAAGGAATATGCGCCCATCACACTTCACTGCCTGCTCACCCATTCCTGTGGATTCAATGACCTGAACATCGGATATTTTGCCAGGAATGCAGCACATGTCCTTCCCCTTGAGCAGTTTGTTTTGGAGCGCTATCCCGGTCGGTTTCAGGACACAAAAAAGGACATCGTTTATTCAAATTATGGCTATGCGGTCGCAGGACGCATCGTCGAAAAAATGAGTGGGATCGATTTCAAAGAATATTGCAGCCGGTATATTTTCGATGTGCTGGGAATGGATGCTACAACTTTCGAATTCCCGTACGGGTATCAGGAAATCAATCGCTACGCCAGTGCTTATAAAAAAGCCGACCAAGGTTTTGAAGAAGTTGCCATTTATCCCCGACATGCGGTCCCCGCAGGCAGCCTGGTATCGAACTCAAAGGACATGGCTGTCTTTGCCAATGCTTTACTCAAGCGTGATGAAAGGCTTTTATCGCAACGATCGTGGACGTCCTTTTTTTCTGAACAGTTCTCCAACCACCCCAAGCTAAATGGCTATTCCTATGGTATGGAACAACAAAACTTTCGAGGGCATGAATTTTGGGCCAAAGGAGGTATGATCCCCGGAATGCTCTCTCAAATTGTGATAGTTCCCGACAGCTTTGCGTTATTTCTTACCGTAAATACCGATGATGATCGCTTTGGGGAGCAATTTCATAAAGTACTTTTTGACCGGTTGTTTCATAATGAGATCGAACCACAACCTTACTTCGAGATGCCAACATCCAAATATGTGGGCGTGTATCGAGAAAAACGGTACAACCGTGATTCCGAAGAAAATATGATAAGTCTTTTTCGGGGACAGTTTGACGTTTACGCTAGCCCGAGCGGCGACACCCTTCAACTATACCACAACGGTCAATGGAACGCTTATATCCCTGTGAGCAACGACCTGTTTCAGCATACAACACTTCCTCACGAACATCTGTATTTTAAGAAAGATCAAGGTAGCATGAACCTCTACAGAAATTTGAATATTGGCGGATTGTCGATGCCCATGAGCTACGAGAAGACTCAATGGTACAATAGCCCCGTTTTCATCAATGAATACTACGGAATTATTTTACTAATCATATTATCCGCGATTCCCTTCGTTGCGGTCAATGGGTTGGTACGACTGATTAGGCGATTCAAATCAAAGTCCTCCGGTAAAAACAGGATTCCAATCCGGATCGATGTCATTCTTCTGCTTTGCACTTTGGTTTTTCTAGTGCATACTTATTTGGTGCCGCTTCAGCTATTGAAAAACACCCAGGAATTTCTTTTTGGATTTACGGCTTCCTTCGAAACCGGGAAACTTCTCATTTACCTAATGGGTGCACTTACCTTAACGCTTGGGTACCTAACATGGCAAACGTGGCGAAAGAAACAAGGAAGTGCATTTCTTCGATGCTATCTCAGTGTGGTACTGTTCTCTATTACCGTACACATTCTGTATTTAGGTTATTGGAATTTCATTTAAACGGGCAATGAGCTATGCATTTGATCAATATCGGAGCGACACCTTTCCTCTAAGGTAAAATGGCGTCCCGGGGGTGAAGTGAATTTCCTCTACCGGATCGGGTTCATCAAACAGCCGACTCTCCGTGGCAAATTGCGTTTCATTCCATTGTGTGTTGAAGATGTTTTCAGCAATCAAACTGAACGTCCAGTTGCGAAACTTATAATTGAGATTTGCGTCGGTCACGAAATACCCTTCGGCAAGGATCGAATTATCTTCGTTGGCCGGACGATCATCAATGAATCGATAATTGATCCCACCGGAAAAACCGGACGCTCCAGTAAAAACTAGACCTCCAGCAGAAGTTACATCTGGCGCCAACGGGATGAAATCCATTCCATCGACAGCTGTGGTATTTCTGGCGTACGTATAATTTATATCCGCATAGGCATAGAGCCAGTCTGTCGCCTGATATCGTCCCCCAATTTCCAATCCAAATCGCCGGGTCCGACCACTTGGTTCCACAATTCCGGCGTCACCTACATAGACAAACTCTTGCTCCAGGAACAACGTCCATAAGGTGGCATTGAGCACGATTCCATTGGCAGGCTTCAATACAGTACCCAGGTCCAGCCCATAGGCGGCAGGCAAGATCTTCTCACCTTCATTGGCAATCACCACCCTGGCGTCGTTGGAATGAAATCCCACTCCCGCCTTTAAAAAGTATTGGGCACGTGGTGATGGTGTGTACACCGTATTGAACTTGGGGCTAAAAGCTACTTTCTCCTCACTGCGGGTATCATACAACTCACTTAAATTGTCTACATAGTCAAACTTGAAATAGTCGAGCCGCAATACCGGATTGAAGGTAAAATCCTTGTACTTAAAGTTCGCGCTAACAAAACCATGGGTATTCAGTTGGTCGATATCCCCAAACGCCAATCGCTCCAGTACGGTACTGCGGTTTAATGTACGCGAAAGCTGATTATCGTCTATATTGTCATAACGAAACCCAACTCCCACCTCATAATCGATATCGAATTTCCCAAGGGTAAGGTTGTCTTCATTGAAAGAGGTATGAGCACCAACGAGCACCCTGTCCTCAAACTGACGAATCTGATCACCGTTTTCCAGGTCTTCCAAGAAAAATGTAAAGTTTGAAAACAGATCAAAGTCGTAAAGAGACATGTAGGCAACGGTTTCCAACCGTTGTCCCTGATGGAATCGCTTTCGATGTGAGGCAGTAATATTCGTTCGGCTCGTCTGTCCGCCCTCGGAATCGTCGATGGCC
>JBCCHR010000394.1:0-3108 GCA_039028655.1 Bacteroidota bacterium | reverse complement strand
GAGAAGGTGTACCAGAGCAAAGAAGTGGTGGAAAAGGAGATCGCGGGTTACGAGATTCTCACCACCCTGTTGGATGGGTACACCTCGGCTTTCGAGAATGCCCATAAGAGCACCTTGCGGCACTATGATAAATTGCTTCTTCGCAGTATGGGAGTTGTTGGTCCCAACACCGGAACGGTCTACGAATACCTCATGGAATGCTGTCATTTTGTATCGCGCCTTACCGACGGCAACGCCCTGCAACACTTTCAAAAAATGAAAGGCGGCGTTTAGAGATATTGCTCGATCACTTCCTGGATCTTCTCTGCCGAAATTCCTGCCAGTTCGTGTAGCTGTGCCACCGTGCCGTGTTCCATGAATTCGTCTGGAATCCCCAAAATTTTAAGTGTGTTCTTGTAGTTGTTCTGCGCGGCAAATTCGGCGATGGCGCTGCCAAATCCTCCTTTGGCTACACCGTCTTCCACGGTGATCAGGACCTCGTATTTCGCGAAGATCGAATGGAGTAAAGCTTCATCCAGGGGTTTTACGAATCGCAGGTCGTAATGGCTTATTTTTTCTTCGGAATTTCTTGTGGCCAGATCCATGGCTCGGGCCGCTGCATGAGCAGTGGGTCCAACAGTGAGCAAGGCAATCCGATCGCCCAGCTGAAGCTGTTCGCCTGCACCCAATTCCACTTTCTGAAAGGGTTGTTGCCACTCCATCATATGGCAGCGTCCCCGAGGATATCGAATTGCGATGGGATGCTCGATCCCCAGCTGAACTGTGTAAAGCAGGTTTCGCAATTCCACGGCGTTTCTTGGTGTAGCGATATGGAGATTGGGGATGCACCGCAGGTAAGCCAGGTCGAACACACCGTGATGGGTGGCACCGTCTTCCCCAACCAGTCCGGCACGGTCCAGGCAAAAGATCACCGGGAGGTTTTGCAGGCACACATCGTGGATCACCTGATCGTAGGCGCGTTGCAGAAAGGTCGAGTAAATATTACAGTATACCGTCATTCCCTGGGTGGCCAGTCCCGCTGCAAAGGTCACGGCATGCTGTTCGGCAATTCCCACGTCGAAGGCACGATTGTGGAAGGCTTCCATCATGAATTTGAGTGAGCTTCCCGTTGGCATGGCCGGAGTAATGCCTACAATGTTTTTATTTTCTGAAGCCAATTCGACCATGGTTTTCCCAAATACGTCCTGGAATTTGGGTGGTAGTGGCTCGCTGTTTTTTGGCGCCAGCTCACCGGTATGGGCGTCGAACTTTCCGGGGGCGTGGTACTTGATCTGGTCTTCTTCGGCCTGTCGCAGGCCTTTCCCTTTTTTGGTGATCACATGGAGTAACTTGGGTCCAGGCACCGATTTGAGACGTTCCAATTCAGGCACGAGTACCGAGAGGTCGTGCCCGTCCACAGGACCGGAATAGTCGAAGTTGAGAGCTTCGAAGATATTGTCGGTCTCGGGCGCGGTGTCCAGGGTGACCTTGGTAAAATAATTTTTGAGGGCGCCTACGCTGGGATCGATCCCGATGGCATTGTCGTTGAGGATCACGAGCAAATTGGTGTTGGTAATCCCGGCGTGATTGAGGGCTTCGAAGGCCATCCCGCTGGCAATGGAAGCGTCGCCTACCACCGCAATATGTTGCCGATCCAATTCGCCTTTGAGTTGTGCCGCAATGGCCATGCCCAGGGTGGCCGAGATGGCGGTGCTGCTATGCCCGGTTCCAAAGGTGTCGTACTCGCTTTCCGATCGTTTTGGAAAGCCGCTTACACCACCTAATTGGCGGTTGGTATGGAAGATATCCTTGCGGCCGGTGAGTATTTTATGACCATAAGCCTGATGCCCTACGTCCCAGACCAGCTGGTCCTCCGGGGTGTTGAATACGTAATGCAGTGCGATGGTGAGTTCGCTCACACCCAGACTTGCGCCCAGGTGACCCTCCTTTACCGCGATAATATTGATAATGAACTCCCGAAGTTCTGCAGCGAGTTGGGGGAGTTTGGAAGGATCTAAGCGGCGTAGGTCCTCCGGAAACCGGATGCTATCTAAGATGGATGCTGGCACAGCGCAAAGATACGCTTATTGCGCGATTGTTCCACCTACGCCTCGCGGCTACGGTGGATGTAGAAAGCACGAAGCTCGGAGCACGAAGCGCGAAGTAGCTGGTATTGAAAGAATACTAATTTTGATCGAGGTAATTCCCCCCTTGTGGGGGGGGTAAGGGGGGTGTTGAGCGACGTTGGTCCACCTCCGCCTCACGGCTTCGGTGGATGTGGAAAGCACGAAGCTCGGAGCACGAAGCACGAAGTAGCGGGTATTGAAAGAATTCCAGTTTGGATCAAAGTAATTCCCCCCTTGAGGGGGGTAAGGGGGGTGTTTGTGCACGGAGCTGATCCGCTTTCATCAAGACTTCGGTGGATGTAGAAAGTTTGAAGTACATTTGCGTTTACGAGTCACTACTCACTACTTACGATTAACCCTGTGATACAATGATCCAACCTTACGACGACACCTATTTTATGAAGCGGGCCTTGCAGGAGGCTGAAATGGCGATGGAAAAAGGGGAAGTGCCCATTGGGGCGGTGGTGGTGATCAACAACCAGATCATTGCCCGGGCTCACAATCTTACTGAGCTGCTCAATGATGTGACCGCCCATGCGGAGATGCAGGCCATTACAGCAGCAGCCAATTTCCTTGGAGGGAAGTATTTGAAAAACTGCACCCTTTATGTAACCCTGGAGCCCTGCCAGATGTGTGCCGGAGCCCTGTATTGGAGTCAGATCTCCAAGGTGGTGTACGGAGCGCGGGATGAACATCGCGGTTGCATTGCGATGGGAACAAAACTGCATCCGAAGACCCAAATGACGGGAGGGGTGTTGGCCGAAGAGGCCTCCAAATTGATCAAGCAATTTTTTATACAACGGCGCAACTTGAATTGAGAGGTGCGTACTGCAAAAGGGATTGAAACGGCATCCCCTGCAGTATCGTGGAAGTAGAGCGAAGCTCACTTCACGACTACTACAGGGATACAGTGGAAAGCCCGACCGTGAAGCAGAGCGAAGCACGCTTCACGGATTGCCCAAAAAAAGGCATAAAAAAAACCCTCCGAAACCTGGATAGCCGG
>JBCCHR010000393.1:0-3128 GCA_039028655.1 Bacteroidota bacterium | reverse complement strand
TATTGCGCTGCTCGCCCTTGGCTGCAAGAAGGACGACGATGGCAATGACTAATTTGTATTGAATGCGGATAATCTGTCCGGGACCTACGAATTGGTGTTTTACAGCACCACCAGGATCGAAACCACCAACGTTAACGGTCTGGACGTAGTGTCCACAATTACCAATGTGGGCGATACCTTCGAGGTAGATTATACCTTCACACCGGACGGGCGTTATACTGCTGCCGGTCTGTTTCGAATCGTACTAACAATCATGGTGAACGGAGAATTGACCTCAGAAGATGCCTTTATTGAGACCGTGAGCATCACCAACGGTCGCTTTTCTACTACCTCTTCGTCCTCAATCCTGGTGTTGGACGGCATCGATTATGAAGTGGGGATCTTCAACGAGAACGAATTAAGGGTTCGCTTTAACGAGATCCGAACCTTTCCCAATGGAGATACCGAGGACTATACAGAAGAGTTGCGTTTCCTTAGGAAGTAAAACCGCTTTTCAGGGTGCAATTTAACCCTCGATAACAGGTATTTTTTTTATTTCTGAACCATGTGTTGCATTCCCCGCATGGAATGCCCGTTTTCAATAGATTTTTTCTGTAAAATTTATTACTTTCGCAACCTGTCTGCCAAAAGTGGCAGGCACTTTTTCAAGACACCTGTTTATGAGCACTAAATTTAAGGAATACAAGGGCTTAGACCTTCCGGGATTGGCCAATGACGTACTCGATTTTTGGAAACGTGAGAACATTTTCGAGAAGAGTATTGCCATTCGTGAGGGAGGGACTCCGTTTGTGTTTTTTGAAGGTCCTCCATCGGCCAATGGTTTACCGGGGATCCATCATGTCATGGCTCGTGCCATCAAGGATATATTTTGCCGCTACAAAACGCAAAAAGGATTCAAGGTAGATCGAAAGGCAGGTTGGGATACCCATGGTCTCCCGATCGAACTGGGCGTTGAAAAAGAATTGGGAATTACGAAGGAGGATATTGGAACCAAGATCTCGGTTAAAGAATACAATGAAGCCTGTAAAAAGGCGGTAATGCGTTATACCGACGTTTGGAACAACATGACCGAGCGAGTAGGGTATTGGGTAGACATGGATGATCCCTATATCACCTACGAGTCCAAATACATGGAAACGGTTTGGTGGCTGCTCAAGCGCATCTATGAGAAAGATCTCTTGTACAAAGGATACACGATCCAGCCTTATTCGCCCAAGGCGGGAACCGGATTGAGTTCGCACGAGCTCAACCAGCCCGGCACCTACCAGGACGTGACAGATACCACGGTCGTGGCACAGTTCAAGGCCATCGACCAAAGCTTGCCCGAATTCCTAACCGGAATGGGAGACATTCATTTCCTGGCATGGACCACCACGCCCTGGACATTGCCCAGCAATACGGCCCTCACTGTTGGACCCAAGATCGATTATGTAGTCGTTCGAACTTTCAATCAATATACGTTTGAGCCCATTCGTGTCGTGTTGGCAGCGGCATTGGTTGGCAAGCAATTTTCCGGTAAATACGAACTGGCTGAAAGTGAAACAGACCTGGATTCCTTCAGCAAAGAAAACAAGAAGATCCCTTATACCATCGTAAAAGAATGCAAGGGCAAAGACCTTGTGGGTATTCGCTACGAACAATTACTCCCTTTTGCACTACCGGCAGACCATCCCGAAAATGCATTTCGTGTGATCGCAGGTGATTTTGTTACCACTGAAGATGGTACGGGTATCGTACACACGGCCCCTACCTTTGGTGCTGATGATGCCAAGGTAGCCAAAGAAGCTACGCCCGAGGTACCACCCTTACTGGTAGAAGACGATCAAGGCAATAAAGTACCTTTGGTCGATCTTCAAGGTAGATTCCGTCCGGAAATGGGACCATTCGCCGGAAAGTACGTGAAGAACGAGTACTACGCAGACGGGGAGGCTCCGGAGAAGAGTGTGGACGTGGAGCTGGCCATTCAGCTTAAAACCGAAAACAAAGCCTTTAAGGTGGAAAAATACGTGCACAGTTATCCCAACTGCTGGCGTACCGATAAACCCATTTTGTATTATCCGTTGGATTCATGGTTCATCAAAGTCACTTCCTTCAGAGATCGAATGCATGCGCTCAACCAAACGATCAACTGGAAGCCTAAATCCACTGGCGAGGGTCGGTTTGGGAATTGGTTGGCCAATGCCAACGACTGGAACCTGTCGCGTTCCCGTTACTGGGGGATTCCATTACCACTATGGCGCACCGAGGACGGCAAAGAGGCCATCTGTATCGGTTCGGTGGAGGAGCTAAAAGCAGAAATGAAAAAATCGGTGGAAGCCGGTTTGATGAAGGAAGATATCTTCTCCGACTTTGTGGTGGGAGACCTGTCCGACGAGAATTACGAAAAAGTGGATCTCCACAAAAACATCGTTGATGAGATCGTTTTGGTGTCGGATTCTGGAAAACCGATGAAACGCGAAGCCGATCTTATCGATGTATGGTTTGATAGCGGGTCCATGCCATATGCACAATGGCACTACCCGTTCGAGAACAAGGAAAAGGTGGAGAACACCTGGAGAAAAGCCGATTTTATCGCAGAAGGGGTGGACCAGACCCGAGGTTGGTTCTATACGCTGCACGCGATTGCTACGATGACCTTTGACGACGTGGCCTTTAAGAATGTGATGTCGAATGGCCTGGTGCTTGACAAGAATGGGCAAAAGATGTCGAAACGTCTGGGCAATGCCACGGATCCGTTCGAAACTTTGGATACCTATGGGCCCGATGCCACACGTTGGTATATGATAAGCAACGCCAATCCATGGGATAACCTGAAGTTTGACCTGGAGGGGATCGCAGAAGTACGCAATAAGTTCTTCGGAACGCTATACAATACCTATAGTTTCTTCAGTTTGTATGCTAATTTGGACGGTTTTAATTACGCTGAAGAGGAAGTACCCATGGACGTTCGTCCCGAGATCGATCGCTGGATCCTATCTGAATTGAACAGCCTGGTCGCTACGGTTGAAGATGCGTATGGTAATTACGAACCTACCCCCGCCACCCGGGCCATCTCCAACTTCGTGAAGGAGAACTAGAGCAATTTGTATGTGCGCTTGAGCCGAAGACGGTACTGGAAGGGGTCGTAT
>JBCCHR010000392.1:0-3135 GCA_039028655.1 Bacteroidota bacterium | reverse complement strand
CGGGAAAGTTTCTTGTGCGAACATACTCCCACATAGTAAGAGAGTTAGGGCCGCAAATAGGTTTCTTAGTTGCATAGTTGACTTGTTTAGTTTAGGATTAATGAGTGCCAATATAGGGCAAATTAACGGAATGCCACTTTTATTGAACTCATCATAATCTCACATTCCCTTACCCTAACCTTGGGTGACCGGCCGAATGTATTCAGCATAAAAAATAAAAATGACGGTCCGAAGACCGCCATTTCAACTAATCAAGAACTATTATTGCAATTATTTTACGATGATCCTTGCTGTTCTGAATGAAGTGGTCGTGTGGCCTCCCATTCGAAGGAAGTACACCCCACTGGACATTCTGGACATATCAAGGGTTTGCTTGTAGGTATTGCCAATTTTAGACACTTTCTTTTCAAAACCAACTTCTTGTCCCAGAACATTGAATACCCCAAGGAATACACCTTCGTCGTAATCGGTGATCATGGACACCTCAAATTGGTTGTTTGGAAGACTCACCACCTGGAAGTCGGAATCGGCAATAGCGGCATCATCAATGCTCAGCTCACCAATATTGGCGGTATAATCTTCGGTTTCTCCGCGATCCCCAACTTCACAAGCATCGTCTGGAACCGGCGATTGCCAGCTTCCTTTCACTCGCATTCGGTGCTCGCCAATGGCAGCACCTCCGGGGATCACTAGATCTACGGTCTCGGTGTGAGGGCCGGTGTTCTGTCCCGGGGCGATCTCGAAGTTAGGCACTACGATCTCATCATTGGTAAAGACCGAATCGTCGTTGAAGTCGATCCAAACCTGGGTCCACATTCTTCCGTATCCCACGGTAAAAGTGATCTCATAGGTTCCTCCTGGAGCCATGGAAGCGATCTGAGACGTAAAGTCTCCGTACCCTTCACAACCTGAGGTATTGTTAATTTCTCGCACGGCTACCAACTCAAATCGACGCCCGGCCTCACAATTAGGAGAAGGGGTACAGAATTGATTTTCGATGGTTACCATAGCTTCATCGTTGGATGGTTGCTGGTCACCGGTGAGGTCACTGGATACTACAATATTGTAGGTGTCTACAGCGGTAAAGTCTCCTTGCGTAGCGAAGTCGTAGGTCACTTCCTCTTCGGGAGCCAAGGTACCTGCGAAGGTCTCCACGACAGCCGCTCCACCGTTAATGGTGTATTGTACGTCGAAATTAGATTGCGGTGTAGCCCCGAAATTCTTCAAGGTGGCCGTGATGGTCTCCATCCCCAACCCTTGCGCAGTTACGGGCGCAGTGATCTCAGTAAAACCAACGTCGTTCGCAAACTGACTGGTCACTTCCTTGGTAAAGGAGTCGTTGCTTGCAAATTCATCTCCTGCCAAAACCGTAGCAACCTCAATAGTATACGTCTGCCCTGCATTAGACAAATCTACCGTTTGGGCAAAGGTAAAGGTATCGGTACCGTTCGCACTGATGCTGCCGTTGTAGGTTTCGGTAGCTACCAGGTTCCCATCTACGCGCAATTCGAGCGGGATGCTGGTTTGTGTAGCTTGCCCGTAGTTACGAATGTCTACTTCCACGGTTTCAGCATTGGTAAGTATACCGTTATTAGGCTGAATGATATCGATCACCCCAACGTCATCGGTGAAGCCACCAGAAAGACTGAAAGAGGCTACCTGAGTACGCCACTGGTTGTTGGACGAGAAGTAATCGGCCGTAGACCAGAAGGTGAAATTATTGGGATCCATGGTCATGTGCGCGTAATCTCCGTATCGATTGGTGTTGGTACGTACTCCTGGACCATCGATAATAACGGTCTCTGCCACCGTCATCTGACCCAGGGGATCTCCCGCGAATCGTCCTGTATATCTCAAGGAAGGCGCCAAACTGGTACTTCCGGTGGTGTATGCCATCGCAATATTTCCTGCTGCGTCCATGGCCGCACTACTCATTAAACGGCTGTGCCCGTCGGCGATCGAATAGGTTCCCTCCTGGAAGATGGTCCATGGATTTACCCCTGTGTTTCTAAGCTCAATCCATCGGATACCTCCCGTTTCGTTGGCATCGATAAATGTGTTGAACGTGATCAACCAGGAATTGTGGGTTCCGAATGGACGATAGTTCGCACCAAACGAAATGATCCCTCCGTGACCGGCCAATCGCTGACTCGTTCCTGGTTGGCGAAGCGCACCGTTTCCATTACCGAACAACTCGCCGGCATCAAATGGATCGGTGTTGATCACTTGAGGCGTGGAAACCGTCGAGTTACCAACGTTGTTCCAGTCCATATCGATCTCCCAAACCTTAATATGGTCTTGGGATACACCACCCCAGGCGTCATCCTGCAGGTATACGATGTATCCGGGTGTAGCCGGGTCAAAATTGGTACCCAGCAAGTTTACCGCACCTGGACTCTTTACCTGGTTCGGGTTTACAATGATCTGCGGAAGGTTGAAGATCAGGATCTGAGGATCGGCACCTCCGGCGAGCATCACGTCACGCTCCATCACAAAACCTTGTGTGGTTTGTCCGTTGAGGTTTACGGTTCCGTAGTAGCCATCGTGCCATACCCCGTATTTTGGGTAATCCGGGAAACCTCCAAAAGTATAATCCCATACGTTGTAACTACCGGTTGGATCGTTGGTTTCGGAAACTCCAATGGAAAGAGAGTTGGAGCCGGCTCCAAATTCGCTCACCACCCAACGGTCGGCTAACTGGTCGTAAAGCACGATGGGGTCCCCATTGTTGGATCCGTTTCCAAGGAAGCTTGCAAGGCTCACTGGCCCCAGCAACAAGTTCCCCGTTTTGTCGAAAATCTTAACGATGGAATTTACAGAATGCACATAGTGATTGGGCCCAACGGCTCCGGTTGGATCGGGAGGTAGAAAACCCGATTCGGCGGCGGAGGCACCGATAAAATTCTGTTCGATCGGCAGCGCAACTAAAGTGCCGGGCTCCGTCTGGAGGTTTTCAATCACCGTCGTGGTGTTGTTTGGTTCCGGAGAGGTATTGGAAGCATTTTCCATAGCAACAATAGTCTTTTGCGGCCCTTCTTCGCTTCTAACGAAGGTTGGAAAATCGCGAAGCGGGATGGTCTTCCCTTTATAAACTCCGGTAATGATCTCGGTAGGTGGATAGGTTTCTTGTGCGGT
>JBCCHR010000391.1:0-3138 GCA_039028655.1 Bacteroidota bacterium | reverse complement strand
TATTCATCGCGTTCGGGGATGGTTTCACTTGGTTTACCATTGGGTACGAGGTTGAACGCAGGACTGAGATCATTTGTACTAGACTTGTATGACATGGAAGAGATACTCATCTGACTTGTAGCTTCTTTTTCAGGCAAATTTTCTCGACATGAGAATGGATTCGCTTCTGGACCAACAGTTGCCATCTTTACGACCCTGGCTTACCGAAAGCATCGAAACCCTTCCCAAACTAAGCCCTGCCAGTAAGCAAGGTGTTCCGGTAACCACGCAATTTACATTTCCCCTGGTCATCGAGACGGAGGAACTATAGATTGAATTTGTACCCTACGACAAAGTCGGTTGGAAACTCACCATTGTCCTCGAGATTCAAGGCCAGCAGGTCGTAGAGACCCAAGGTAATATGGCCGTTCCCCAAGGCGATATCTGCGCCAACTCCAAACGCGAAAGGAGCCTGGAATTCTCCGCCCGAACCAGAAATAGCATCATCGGTATCTCCGTCGCCATCGGGATCAGGGATGTCCTGGGAGAGATGCACATAACTCGCGATCTTGGTATTGATAAAAACCGCGAAGGTTTCGCAATTCACAAATTTGAATCGATGGTTGAGCGAAAATTGAGAGGAAGACAGGTCAAAATCGCTGGTTGAAAGCAATTGCCGAAACTGAAAAACGATACCATGTCGTTTCAATCGGGCGTTGTCTATGATCTCAAAATCTACGCCCAATTGCGGAAGTAAGTCGTTACCGGGATTCACAAAATAAGGGTAGTTGGTCATCCCCGCGAACACACCAAGACGCGCTTCCAACTGTACCGGATTGCCTACCTCTACAAAGGAAGGATCCACAGCCTTGTTATAGGAATTTACAAATTTGCGAAGGCTCACCAAGGTGAGTTTCACCTTATCTACCGGGAGGTTTTGATCGCTCGTAAGATCGGCCAACACCTGCTTGTACTCTTCGAGGTAGTCGCGATCCCCCCGGGTATTTTTCAATTCGGTGAAGGTGCTTCCTTTTTTGGCGAAATAGCGATAATTACCATCAATCGTATTCCAAAGTAAAGTAAGTGTGCCTTCCACTTCGGTATTTAAAGGATAGTCCTTACCATCCACGGTGTATGTGTTTTGTGCAAACGTTCCAAGGGAAGTTACCAGAGCCAAAAGTAGCAGTAGGCGTTTCATAATTATTTGATTTGGTACAGCTAAAGGTATAAAAATTATTGGATTGACGCTACTTCGCAAAGCGACGCTCCTTCCATTGGTAGCTACCTCCAAAGCTCGCCAACACCACCCATACCGTCACCAATGGATAGATCAATACGTTGAATAGATACCCCAATAGCGGAACTCTTTGCCCCAACGTCACTGCTGCCAAGGAGAGAAAAACGAAGTCCGCCACCGCCTTCATCCCCATCAGCCAAAGGAAAAGTATCCATTTGTCGGGGTTCCACAGAAATAGGGCTATCGCAAGTAAAAAGCATAGATTGGCTATAAAAACGATGGCCCCAAGAACCTTCGGCTCCACCATGGATTGTCGTGAGGTCTTGCTGCTCCATCGAATTCGCTGTCGAATGACCCCACTCCAAGTAGCCTCAGAGGTAGTCGTTACCGTGGCCTCCGGATGGGAGAGGTACGCTAGCTGCAACGGACTGCTTTGTCGCATTTTTTCCAGCAAGAATACATCATCGCCACTGGCAATGTGGTTATTTCCTTCATACCCTTTTACCTCGAGAAAGGCTGCTTTTTGGTAGCCCATGTTCGCTCCGTTGCAAAGCATGGGTTTTTTCCATCCAAACCCCGCCCTGCTAACCAACTGAAGGCTCAGCCCATCGAGGTATTGATAGGCTGCCAGAGGTCGATTACCCCGTGGGTACACGACGGGACCACAGATCATTTTTGGTTTTTTTTGCTGAATACATTGGTCGTACTGCCGTAACCAGTTGGGCGGCACCCGGCAATCGGCATCGGTGCATACGATCCAATCGAAGGCAGCGGCTTCTACCCCGATGGTAATGGCATCTTTTTTCGGGGAGTTGCTTTTTCTTTTATTCTGAAGCACGCGGATTCGCAGCCCTTGCGTTGCCGACAAGGATCGTTCAAATTGTCGAATGATCGCGACGGAGTCATCGGTCGATTCGTCGTCGATGAGGAGGAACTCCATTAAATTCCAGGGATAGTTCAATTGTTCGAACGACCGAAGCAACTGTGGAAGGTGTTGCGCCTCGTTGCGAAAAGGCACCAATACCGTAAATCCTGTTTTCGGACTTTCGTGGTTGTCGCGAAAGTTGGGCCATTTCATGGCTCCCCACATCAACCAAAAGAGGGCGGGATGATAGATCAATACCAATATGAGCAATAGTACGATCATTTCCTGCGATAGAGGATCACATAATAACTCCCCCAGAGAGCGGGAAGCACAAAATTGAGCAACCACATACTAAAAACGGCATACAGTACCGGCCACTCGGGAACGCCTGCCAGCCCAAACAGCCAGACAGCAACCCCTCCTCGAACCACCACATCGAATAGGAACAATGTAGGTAGCACCGATACGAGCAGGTACATCGACAGGATGATAGGGACGGCCTCCAATAGCGGTATACCAGCACCAAAAAATTGCAACAACGCATAAAACAACAGGCCAAAAACCAGGTATCGCCCAAAGGCAAATGCCATGGTGTTCCATTTCACCGTTTGGGGTAATTGCCTCAAAAAGCCGAAAATGTTGGACAGCGAGAGTCCTCTGATCCATAGCGACCGCTTTCTGTAGCGGACGCAAATGATTCCGAAGAAAACCAAAGAAAGTACAACCAAAAGAAGGTGCCATTGGGAAAGTTTCCAGTCGAAAATAGTGGCCGTGTAGGCCAATCCCACAATGCCTAATAGGCAGGTAACCGCCATCTGAGCGGCATTGGAGAATAAGGTTAGTAACAACACTTTTTTTCGAAGGTTACTTGGGAAGAACACCGCTTTGGCGCCGTATTCCCCAATTCTTCCTGGTGTAGCGAGTGATACCGTGAGCGATGCCAGGCTTTGTCGAACGGCTTCCCTGAATGAAACCGGTTGCACCACCGAGGCCAGCGTACGCCACTTACATATCTCCAACAGCCAATTTAACGCGGCCAGGGAAAGAAAGATGCCTA
>JBCCHR010000390.1:0-3149 GCA_039028655.1 Bacteroidota bacterium | reverse complement strand
AATCACTAATCACTAATCACTAATCACTAATCACCAGTCACCAGTCACCAGTCACCAGTCACCAATCACCAGTCACGACTCACCGAGAGTTCATTGGAATCGTTAAAGCCTGTTTCCATTTGAAAGCAATCCTATATATTTGTGGCAGATACTATTCAGCATGAAAAAAGCACTTTTGCTACTTCTTCTTTTTTGCACTTCAGCAACAGTGTTTTCCCAGAACACTCCCACTAGTTTTAGCAGGGATACCGGGCCAAAAATAGAAAAACCGCCTATCGATTTGTACAAGATCATTTCGATCGACCGAGATACCACATACCTCGATACCACGCTTACAATGGCCAAGGCGTACAAGTTCAATTACCTGAGGCGTGACAATATCGAGCTAATGCCTTTTCCCAATGTGGGGCAGACCTACAACTACTTAGCGTATACCTTCGACGACCTTCATTTGCTCCCGAAGTTTGCGGCCCAGTCCCACCATTTTAACTACATGGATTCCGAAGATATCTATTACTACCACGTACCCACACCCTTGTCGGAACTCTATTTTAAGACGGCATTTAACCAAGGACAGCAACTGGATGCCTTTTTTACGGTGAACACCAGTGAGCAGTTCAATTTTTCGATAGCCTACAAAGGGGTGCGGTCCCTGGGACAGTTCCAGCACATTCTCACCAGTACAGGGAATTTCCGATTTAGCACCAATTACCACACCAAGAACCGGCGCTACAATATTCGTGCGCATATGACAGCGCAGGATGTTTTGAACCTTGAAAACGGCGGACTTACCGCAAATTCGATCGCTTTGTTCGAAGCAGACGATCCCCAATTTGAGGATCGTGGGAGGCTGGATGTAAATTTTGAAGATGGAGAAAATAAATTGGAAGGCCTGCGGTTCTTTGGTGTCCAGGAGTACGAATTGATCCGTCAGCGGGACAGTGTGAGCCATACGGTGCTTACTCTGGGCAACACGATTAGCTATGAGGACAAATTTTACGAGTACCGACAGGTGGAACCATTCGCCGGCTTTGGCGACTCGTACCTTACCGGCAATTTATTGAAGACTACCAAAATGGAGGATTTCAGAATTCAAGGGAGTGCTACTTTGGACAATTCGGTATTGGGAAAGATATCCGCGTTTATTGGATACAACGACTACAATTACGGATACAATTCGGTCCTTCAATTGGATGATGGAACCATTACCAACCGATTAAAAGTGAGCCTAGTGCAGGCCGGGGCCAGCTATGAGAAAGCCTATCGGGGCTTCGAGCTTTTTGGTAAGGCGGGTCTTAACATTACCGGCGACCTGGATGGTAATTATGTGGTGGGAGGCGCGGCCTACGAATTTGATGAAGACAACCGGGTGAAGGCCACGGCCAAGATCCATAGTGTGGCACCTAATTTCAACTTGTTACTTAACCAAAGCGACTATGTAAATTACAACTGGCAGACCAATTTCGACAATGTAAAAACTCAGGAATTGAAGTTGGAGCTGGATTCAAAAAAACTACTTAAGGCCACCGTAAGCTATACCGGCATCGATGACTATGCCTACTTTACCATACGCGCCAACGATAGTACGCCCACACCCCAGCAGGCCACCGAGCGTGTGGATTACCTGAAGGTGCGTGCAGAGCGTGAGTTTCGGTACAAGAAGTTTGGTCTTATGAATACGGTGATCTTTCAGCAGGCCCTGAGTGGTGAAGAGGTGTTTAACGTACCCCAGGTAATCACCCGCCAGTCCCTATATTTTGAGGACGAGTGGTTTGAGAAGGCCATGTTCCTGCAAACCGGATTGACGTTGCGGTATTTTACAAAATATGAAATGAATGCCTACGATCCGGTACTGGCCGAATTTTATGTGCAAAACGATCAGGAATTGGGAGGTTTCCCAATGATCGACCTGTTCTTCAATGCCAAGATCCGGCAAACGAGGATATTTGTCAAATACGAACACATCAACCAATTGTTCAACAGCACCAACTCACATTTCTCGGCTCCGGGCTACCCATATCGCGATGCGGTGATACGCTTTGGGCTGGTGTGGAATTTCTTCCTGTAGAAGCCGGCTGTATTCAGCATATAAAAATCAGTAATACTTGATCTCGATGATCAATTCGGATGTTCCCGGCTTCTTCCAAACATCGGTCACATACCCCTTGGTCTTATTGCGCCAGCCATGCATATTGGTGCTTGATGGCTTGAGATGGCGATAGCGATAGGTCTTACGATTTCGAGTAGTGGTAAGTTGAACGATGTCTCCTTTTTTTATTTCTGAATACCGAACGTCGTTACCTGCCGAATTCTCGCGATAGATCACCTCTACAACGTCGCCCGAAACGTAGGTGCCGTTGTTGTATTTGTAGCCCACCCACAGCCAACCTCTGAAGCCGCTAGCCTCGGGCGCTGAAGTTCGCAGATTGTTGATGGCCCTGGGAAGGTAGGGTGTTTTGTCGATGCCCCAGTTATTGGTGATGTACGAAATATAGCCTTCCACGGAGTGTTCGGTGCGAATGTATTCCCAATATTCCCTGGGTCGTAGACTCCTGCGCAACGAATCGTAGGAGGCATCAAGCTTTCTATACGTTTCGGATTGTTCTACCTTTTGCTCAAAAATGGTCTCGTCCATTTCGGAGATGGTCACTTCGCTTAGGGCGATGGTCTTGTTTCTCTTGGAGATGGCAGTGCCGAAATAGAGGCTGGAAAACATCAATGAGGAAATGAGTATTACCACACCCCGAAACAGGCGTCTGTTGGCCCGGTCCTTTACTTCGATTTCTTTTAATTTCTCTTCAATGCGTTTCATGGGAATAGGTTTTAAATGGAAATGTATCTTGTAAATTCTTTGTTGAAATGTTCGATCTCGTCATCGGCCAGTTTGTTCACGACACGAATCAATCGATTCCTTTTTAGCTTTAACAACTCCATGAGATCGATCTTGCGTTCTCTTTTTTTGATCCCACCAAAAGGCCGGATCGAGAGCAGATTGATGGAGAGGCAGCCGGCGATGATCAACCAATGCTGGAGGTTGGCATTCAGAAATAATAATAAGGCTGTAAGCAACATACTCATGACAGCTACCATCACAGCCGATGGCTTGGCCATCGCCTCCATGGATACGGCCAACGGTGGCCAATACCTTT
>JBCCHR010000389.1:0-3149 GCA_039028655.1 Bacteroidota bacterium | reverse complement strand
GGAAGAAAAAGAAGATTCTATCAGAAATCTTCAAGAAACTACCGCTGAGCAAGACCTAATTATCACACAACGAACCATCATTACCTGGGCCGTAGGAGGCTTGTTTCTTTTGTTGGGAGGATTGGCCTATTTGTTCTACCGAAAACGACAAGCCGATAACAAATATCGGGTCGCCAATGTAGAACAGCGTTTATTGCGCTCTCAACTCAATCCCCATTTCTTGTTTAACGCCCTTAATTCGGTGGTAAGTCTGGCATCGGTTCGATCTGATAAAACAGTACCGTACACCTTGAAACTAAGTAGTTTACTCCGTGCTATTCTCCAGAATTCGAGGGCAGAGTTCGTAACGCTTGCTGAGGAACTGTCGGCCGTAGAAGACTATCTTGAACTGGAGTCGAATTTTTCCGAGCAATTCTCTTACGATGTACAACTGGACGAACGCATTGATGTCGAGGAGTTGTTAGTTCCACCCATGTTCATACAGCCCTTTTTGGAAAATGCCATCAAACATGGAATAGTAGGAAAGGAGGACGGTTACATTGAATTGAGGATAACGCTTTCCGAAGGAGAAAAGAGTTTACAGTGCATTATTCTTGACAATGGCACGGGCTATTCCAAATCCCTCGAGCAACAAAAAAGTGATCCGCAACACCAGTCTGTTTCAGGGGATATTCTCAATGAACGATTGCAATTGTACGCAAAAACCCTGAAATCCAAGGCCTTTTTTAGCATAAACGACCTTCCAAACGATGAAGGCACACGTGTGGATATTCATATTCCGTACGTCAAGGATAACTGAGTTTATCGACCTACTTCAACAGGATGCATACTTCGAATGTAAAAAAAAGACCACCCGAGCCAAGGTCTCAGGTGGTCTTTCCATCAGAGCGTTATTTCATATGTTAATCTCGGATGAGCTGCTTAGTGCGTGTTGTACCATCCTTGAAGACCACGCAAACAAAATACAGACCTGTTGGCAGGTGTTGTATGTTAATTTGATTCGACGTGGTACGTTGATCGTTCAATTCGCCTTTTGCAAACACCCGCCCCATGTGATTAGACAACTCCCATGTGGCCATGCTATGCGTCCCTTTCAGGTCGAACACGCCGTTGGTGGGGTTGGGAGAGATGGCGAAGTTGTGTTCTGCAGGGCCATCGGAACTCTCCATCCCGATCGTTTCAATTTCCTCATAGGCCACACGGGGAGCCTTCTGATTGAGACCGGAACAGGTTTCAATATAGGCGAGGAAATCCGATCCGGATTGGGCGTGGAATCCGGGTCCCAGGGTAACGGAATCTCCAGCGTTGTATTCAGCGCGACCATCGTTGAAGATCACGTTGGTTGCCAAAATGGTATTGGTGGCTTCCTGGAAATCGATCCATCCGGGATTAACATCTTCATCGATCACAAGATCAAGTTGCGTACAACTACAATAACTGGGCATGTCAAAAGCCTCGGTTTCGTCTCCTACTGCGGTGGTGGGAACGCCACTGGTTGTCCCTTGATCGGCACTCAGGCCTACACCTCGTTTGGCAAATGCCTGCCAGATCAAGCAGTTGTTTGCGCTATTGTTCAGAACCATGTCTGCCTGAAGAACCGCATCCCTGAAGTCGACAAGGCCCGGCTCGCTGGGAACAAGTTTCAATGCCTCGATCACCAACTCGATGGCAATATTGTTGCCACCGGTTCCGGTATGAAAATCGGGATCGAACCCATGCACGTCGATCAGGTTCCAGGTCATTTCCCAGAGCACGGCGGCGTACACCTGGCCCACGCGATGGAAACCACCCGCCGACCAAGGCCCAAGATCGGCATAGGTCTTGGGATTCACCGTCATATCGGTTGAATAAGGGAAATCTCTAAATCCCGGTCCCGTTTCATCCGCCAGAATCCAGGTTCCTATGGTTCTGGGGTCGGTGCTTACGGCACCTGGTTCCATAGTCGTTATCATGCCAAACCAGTCGCTCACCCCTTCTGTGGGGCTCTCAGGATTTACATAGGCGTAGATATCGTAGGGTCCTCCCACCAACCGAAATCCTATACCATGCGCATATTCATGGGCGATGGCCAGATTATCGAAGGCATTGTCGTGTTCGACTGGTGCCGGGATGGGGCATTGAGCACCCCCGATTCTGAGATTCATCACAGGGCTCACTCCTTCCACCTCGGGGGACCAGGTTGGTCCGCAACCGCTTGAAATCTGTACTTTAACTTCCATAGGATCGCCACCTACACCACCGTTGCCGTAGTTATTTACCTGGTGGTTGCCACTTGCTTCGTCAAAACCGTGTCGATAGGCAATGTCGTGCAAAACGTTGGTCCAATAAAAGGCGTTGGTGATGGCCGCGGCCTCCGATTGATTACCGGGTGTCCAAATTAGATTTAACGGGTAAAAAAATTCCAAAGAAGCGCCGCCATTAGGACTAAACCCTGGGTTGTCTCCACTTTCGTAGGCATATACATTATTCCCTCTTGTGATGGTATATTCGGCTCCCGGACTTCCGTTGGTGTCGTGCCAACCATAGGGAGAGGCAGTAGTATCGTACACATCGGTAACGACCGTTCGGCTTCCGAAGAACGGACTTTCAAGTGGAAATTCGAATACTTCATAGGTGCCAGTTGCCGGTCCGCCGGATCGCATTTCGTTCTGGTTTGATGCAATGGCCGATTCTTTCTCATACAGTGGGTCGTGGGTTTCATTTTCGTGGTCCTCGGGGTGCGAATGCTCATGGCTTCCGCATCGAAACATCAAATCCTCGGATCTCACGATCCTGCCATCATTCGCATCGACAAATACATCCCAGGAATGTTCACCACTCAATGCACGTATTCGCAAGTTCCAGGTTAGAGCGATCCTGCCGTCTTGTTGAGGCATATAGACCAATTTGGCTTCGATGGGTTTTTCTGAAATGCCTCCGTCTGAGAGTACTTGCCTTCTATCGGGCGTTGTTTCAGTCGATTCCAGTCGGAGCGTACCGTTGGTCGTAAGACCTAGTTCCCGAGCAGCCAATTCAACTGCCTTAACTGAAGTCAATACCGCTTGTTGCCCGTTAGTGCCAACCTTGGATGTAAGATCGGTCCGGAGCGCCGTCGACGGTCTTCGCGTCGCGGATGTTGCTTACCAGGGCATCAATGTGTTCTACGCCCG
>JBCCHR010000388.1:0-3159 GCA_039028655.1 Bacteroidota bacterium | reverse complement strand
TTGGCGTAGGTGGCGTAATCATAGACCGGAACAATGGTATTGAGGCCATCGTTTCCTCCTTTGAGGCGAACGATCACCAATATATTGTCGCTTTCATTTTGAGCGAGCGCTACTGCCAGAGGCGAAGCCTTGGAGGCAGTAACAGTGCTGGCACCCAGCATCATGCTTCCAGCTCCTGCAAGACCCAGGGCCTGAATGAAGGAACGCCTGCTCCATTGGATATGCTCCTCATCGTGAATATGCTTTTCTTCTTTTGAGGTGGTATGAGTTGGGATGTGATGATTGTTACACATAGCGTTCTATTTAAGTTGAAATTCGGGCATTCTACAAATATGAACCAGTAATAGCAGGCATTGATAGGGGGCTTCGGACCAACTTAGGTTCCAGGTTCCATCGTCGTAGTAGTTTTGGGGGATATCCCATTTGAACACATCGGTGGCCGCTTCGTAATCGGACAAGGTGTGCAGCGTCTTGGGCACGAAATGATCGACCATTACCTCGGTAATAAAGGCAGGGTCGTTGCTATCGTTGGACAATTCACGCGCCAAATCCACCAATGTGAATTCGTAGCCGCTGTCGAACAAAAATCCGATATAGAGTTCCATGAGTTGCCAGCGTCCGGTGAGCGTGGAACTGTTGATCCAACTTTCGTCACGCTGCCAGCCCGAAACATCGGGCGGGTCGTAGATCTCCTGACCCATCAACCCGGCATAGTACAGGAAGGCATCCACGACGCCATTGTTATAGAAGAAACTTCCGTCATTCACAAAGTTGAAGATCACATCCACCGGGCTCTTGATCACAACACCGACCGCTCTTTCGTCGTAGAAGTGTTCGCTTTTGAAGAGCTGCTTGAGCATAGGTACCAACTCAAAATTGTTGCTAATGAGCGTTTGCGCCAAGGGTGTAATGATGTCCTGCTCGATCAGGCTATCGATATCGGGACTTACAAAGAATCGATAAAGTTTCGCGCAGATATGCATGGCGATCTCGTTGCTTCGCTCGTCGAAGAGAATATTGATCACATCGTCGTACCCCCAGTTACCGGTTTGTCCAAAGATGGTCTTATTCGAATCGTCGAAGGTACTGGCATCGAAGTATATGTCGGCCCCCGGTTCGGTCCAGTGGTTGTAACCAGTGAGGGCACGAGCCGTTTCGGTGATATCATCCTGGGTATAGCCGATTCCTTCACCTAGCGTGAAGAGTTCGTAGAGTTCCCGGGAGTAATTCTCGTTGGGTTCGTTGTTGGTGTTTTCGAAACCATTGAGATACAACAACATGAAGTTGTCCAATCCAACGGCTCTCACAAAATCTTTGTAGTTACCCAGAGCATGCGTTTGCATCATGTGGTAGTACTGGAACATATACGGAGCGTAGAACACCGTTTCCAATTCTGTCACAAAATGGTTCATCCAGAAAAAGGCCATGCGCCCGCGCAAGGTTTCGGTGAGCAGGTCGTTTCCGGTTTGGTTGCGCCAGTCTAAAACGTATTGGTTGTTCTCTGTTTCAAAATCGTTGAAATCACTTATCGCGTAATACCCCCAAACAGGAGTTGCGGTAAGAGGAAGGTTATAGGCAGTGTCCACCACATCGTCCACAAAATCTCCTGGACTTAATGCCAAGGAGTCGTCTACCCTCATAATACTGGCACCAAAACCCATACGCCGAAACGCGTGTTTTACTTTGCTGGTATTCCAGGGATTTCCTCCGGAAGGGACATAAGGTGAAAGTGTAGCGGTGTTGCAGGAAAGGTTGGCTGCTACTTCCATAGGGGATAGTTTTGGGGTTACTATTGGTTTAAATATACTGAAACATAGGAGTTTATTGGGAATATGACCCAATTTTAACAGAAAGGTTTAATTTAGTCATCAACTTAGACGCATTGAAATTACCCATGGTTACGCCTCCTTTTTTGAAACCCGGAGATACGGTTGCCATCGTATCCACAGCGAGGAAGATCAACCGATCCGAACTCGAACCTGCCTTGAATCTACTCGCTTCCCAAGGTTTAAAGGCCATGTTGGGTCATACGATCGGGGCGGCAGAACATCAGTTTGCGGGAGCTGATGCTTTGCGCATTAAGGACTTTCAGGCTGCCTTGGACAATCCCAATATCAAGGCAATTTGGTGCGCACGCGGTGGTTATGGGACCGTTCGCGTGATCGATGGCCTGGATTTCAGCAAATTCATCAAACAACCTAAGTGGATCATTGGTTTTAGCGACATCACGGTGTTGCATAGCCATATTCATAACTTCGGAATTGAGACCTTGCACGCCCAAATGCCGTTGGATATCGAGAAGAAAACAAAGGCAGCTCAAGACGGGATCTTTCAGGTGCTCTTCGGAAGAAAATACGCAATATCATATGCCACCGAGCATTCTTTTAATAGGATGGGCTCGGTAAAGGCCCCGCTTGTGGGAGGCAACTTGTCGGTGTTGTATTCCCTCTGCGGAAGTGCTTCCGGGATCACTTCCGAAGGAAAAATACTTTTCCTGGAAGATTTGGATGAGTACCTCTATCACATCGATCGCATGATGCAAAACCTAAGGCGAAACGGTATGTTGGACGCCCTGGCCGGCCTTGTCGTTGGTGGGATGACCAAGATGCACGACAATACCATCCCCTTTGGGAAAAGTGCCCAGGAGATCGTTCGGGACCTGGTAGGAGATTGCGATTATCCGGTGTGCTATGATTTCCCGGCTGGTCATATTACCGACAACCAACCCCTGATCCTTGGCCGCGAAGTACAACTTACTGTGGCTGCCGGAACCGCAGGTATCCGCTTCTGAACCGACCGCGTATTCATGAATGGCGACTAACAGCAGTGGTTTTTCTCATTGCTGTCCCATAATTTGTACCCCTTACGATTTGCTACCTATGGCGCAACACAACGAACTGGGTAAAATGGGTGAGGCCATTGCCGCTCGTTTCCTGCATGAACAGGGATACACAATTTTGGCTACCAACTACACCTACCTCAAGGCCGAGATCGATATCATCGCCCAGAAAGAAGAGGACACGGTCGTGATCGTGGAGGTAAAGACCAGGAATAGCTCCTTTTTTGGTGATCCTCAGAGTTTTGTGACCCCGGCTAAGGTAAAACAGCTCGTTAAAGCAGCCAACGAGTACATGATAGAGCATTCGCTGGACGCGGAAG
>JBCCHR010000387.1:0-3172 GCA_039028655.1 Bacteroidota bacterium | reverse complement strand
GTAGACAGCATGTTCGACTTGCTGAACAAGACCTACAATACACTGCAAACCTTTGTGCCCATTCAGCAATACCAGATCGACTACTACAAAGAAAAATACTTCAATTTTATACATCCCGATTACATCACCTGTATCAAAGACAAAGACGGAAAACTAATCGCCTTTTCGGTCGTCATGCCTTCCTTTAGTAAGGCACTTAAAAAAGCCAATGGGCGTTTGTTCCCCTTTGGATGGTATCACATACTTCGGGCCCAGAAAAAGAACGATCTGGCAGCTTTCTATTTAATTGGTATCGATCCTGAGTATCAGGGCAAAGGCGTAACCGCCATCATCTTTGAAGAAATGCAATATCTTTTCAATTCGAAAGGGATCGAGCGTGTAGAAACCAATCCTGAACTCAAAGAAAATACCGCCGTTCAATTATTATGGAAAGACTACGGCCCGGTGCAGCACAAGGAGCGCAGTACCTTTCGTAAGAGTCTATAAAAAAACGCTCGCATGCTGCGAACGTTTTCTTTTTTTTTTATTCTGAAATTACTTTGGCTTATTCTCCAAATTGCGCAGCAAGTGCAGCAGACAGTCGCTTGTATGTACCATTTTCAAGTCGCTCGCGAATGGCCGAGAAAGCATCCAATGTTTCTTGAATATCCTCCATGGTATGAGAAGCCGTTGGGATCATACGCAATAAGATAAGACCTTTAGGAATTACCGGATACACTACGATGGAAGTAAAGATCCCGTAATTTTCCCGTAAGTCCTTTACAAGCGCCATTGCCTCTGGCACCGATCCTTTAAGGTATACTGGTGTTACACAGCTTTGGGTAGTACCCAGGTCGAATCCTCGCTCGCGCAATCCGCCTTGCAAGGCATTTACGTTCTCCCAGAGTTTGTCTTTTAATTTGGTACTGGAACGAATGATGTCCAATCGCTTCAGGGCACCTTCCACCAGTTGCATTTGCAATGATTTGGCAAACATTTGCGACCTCAAATTGTACTTGAGGTAATTCATGATCTCCTCATCACCGGCAATAAAGGCACCGGTACTGGCCATCGACTTGGCGAAAGTAGCAAAGTACACATCGATGTCTTGTTGTACGCCTTGCTCCTCACCTGCTCCGGCTCCTGTCTTACCGAGAGTACCAAATCCGTGAGCATCATCTACGAATAAACGGAAGTTATATTTTTGCTTAAGTGCAACGATCTCTTTCAACTTCCCCTGCTCACCGCGCATTCCAAAAACGCCTTCAGAAATAAGAAGAATACCACCCCCTGTTTTGTTAGCCACCTTTTCGGCTCTTTTCAGGTTCTTCTCGATACTCTCCATATCGTTATGCTTATAGGTAAAGCGCTGTCCCAAGTGCAATCTCACTCCGTCTATAATACAAGCGTGCGCATCCACGTCGTAAACGATCACGTCGTCCTTGGAAACCAGGGCATCAATGGTAGAAACCATTCCCTGATAGCCAAAGTTCAATAAGTAAGCAGCTTCTTTTTGCACGAAAGCAGCCAATTCGTTTTGGAGTTGCTCGTGCAGATCCGTATGACCACTCATCATTCTCGCACCCATTGGATAGGCTGAACCATACTTGGCGCCGGCCTCGGCATCCACTTTTCTGATCTCCGGATGATTTGCCAATCCAAGGTAGTCGTTCACACTCCAGGTAATCACCTCTTTACCATTAAATTGCATCCGATTGGCGATAGGACCTTCCAGTTTGGGAAATACAAAATATCCCTCTGCCACATCGGCCCATTTACCTAATGGCCCCTTATCCTTGTAAATCTTATCAAATAAATCTTTCATCAAATCGATTCAATTTCTAATACCAAGCTGCAAAAATACATATTTTAAGTAGGATATCTAGGCTTTATGATCAAAGAAATTTCCACAAAAAAACCGCTTCTCAAAGAAGCGGTTTTTAGTATCTGTCTGTATATCTTTATTTTACATGCTGAACAGGAATGGCTTTTACCGATTCGCTATCCATAAATCCTTGTTGTTCCATCCATTGGTCGTTGTAGACTTTCCCCATGTAGCGCGAACCGTGATCAGGGAAGATCACCACGACCACACTGTCTTTGTCGAAGACGCCTTCTTCATTCAATTGCTTGATCCCCTGCATTGCAGCTCCACTGGTATATCCTAGGAAAAGTCCCTCGGTAAGTGCCAATTCGCGCGCCGTATGGGCACTGGCCTCATCCGTAACCTTGGTAAAAGAGTCGATGCAGTCGAAATCGGTCGCACTTGGTATCAGGTTTTTCCCAAGTCCTTCAATTCGATATGGGTAGATCTCGTCTTTGTCCAATTTTCCGGTTTCGTGGTATTTCTGGATCACACTTCCGTAAGCATCGATTCCCAACACCTTAATGTCCGGGTTTTGTTCCTTTAAGAATCGAGCCGTACCGGAAATGGTACCTCCGGTTCCACTGCAGGCTACCAAATGAGTAATATGACCGTTGGTCTGTTCCCAGATCTCAGGACCGGTGGTGTGATAGTGAGCGTCAATATTCAACTTGTTGAAATACTGGTTGATATATACCGAACCAGGGGTTTCCTTATGAATGCGTTTGGCCACCTCATAGTACGATCGAGGATCATCGGCAGGCACATGGGCAGGGCAAACAAATACTTTTGCCCCCATGGTCTTCAGCATATCGATCTTGTCGGGAGACGATTTTGAACTCACCGCCAGAATACACTTGTACCCCTTAAGGATACTTACCATGGCAATACTAAAACCTGTGTTACCGCTGGTGGTCTCAATGATCGTATCACCTGGCGATAGGATTCCTTCTTTTTCTGCCTTTTCAATGATGTACAGTGCTATTCTGTCTTTTGCAGAATGACCCGGGTTAAAGGCCTCAACTTTGGCGTAAAAGTTACCAGCCATCTGTGAGGTAATGCGATTCAGTTTGATCAAAGGAGTGTTGCCGATGAGCGAAAGCACATTATCTTGGGCCTGTATGTTCTTCATAGAGGGAGTTTTAATTAAAAATCAAGGAGTTGTCCCGTCATTTAAATCTGGACAAAGGTAAATTAAAAAATTGAATTACTCTTTAATTCCTTCCATATCGAGAAGGAACGCATAGTCCATTGCCACTTCCTTTAAAGCCTCAAATCGTCCGGAAGCCCCACCATGCCCTGCTTCCATATTGGTTTGAAGCAATAGCG
>JBCCHR010000386.1:0-3173 GCA_039028655.1 Bacteroidota bacterium | reverse complement strand
TTCCTGGCACGCCTTTAGCGATCATTAGTGTGATCACGATCATCTATAGCTGGCAGGGTGGGATGAAGGCCGTTGTTTGGGGCGATGCCGTTCAAATGATCCTGCTGTTCGGTGGGCTGCTTGTTTGTTTGGTGTACGGCTGGCAGTTGGTACAGGACGCCGGCGGACTCGCCAATGGTTTTGATGTAGATCGTTTGCAGGTGATCGATTTTAACTTCGGAATAGGTAAGGACGAAGAATACGGTTTCTGGCCTATGATCATTGGTGGCTTCTTCCTCTATGTGTCCTACTACGGATGCGACCAAACTCAGGCACAACGAATGCTTTCTGCCAAAAACGAAAAGACCATTCGGCAACTTCTTTTGGCCAATGGCTTGCTGCGTTTCCCCGTGGTTTTGATCTATTGTGGCATGGGATTGGTTATCGGTGCACTGGTGACCGTTGCTCCCGATTTCCTGGCCGATATCAGCGCTACCACACAAAAGCATTTTCCCGAAGCTGCCGTGAACGGCGGTTTGAAAGCCGATCTTATGATCCCAGTGTTTATCGTAAAATACCTGCCGCATGGTTTTATCGGGTTACTGATGGTGGCCATCCTGTCGGCTGCGATGTCGTCGTTGAGCTCCACGGTCAACTCCTTATCTGCTGTAAGTGTGGAAGACTTTTTCAATCGCGGGAAAAAGCGACTGGAACAGGCCCGTTATATGAAGATTTCCAAATTGGCCGTCGTTTTCTGGGGCGTGGTATGTATTTCGTTTTCCTTTCTCTTCGGAGGGAGTAAGAGCGCAGTGATCGAGATCATCAATGCCATTGGTTCTGTGTTCTATGGCCCGGTATTGGTAACCTTCCTGCTCGCGATCTTTTCCAAAAAGGTAAATCATATTGGGATGAATGCCGGTATCATCTGCGCCGTTCTAATCAACCTCGTATTTTCCAAAACCATCCAGGAGATCTTTGGGATCGACCTGGGGGTTGATATCTTTTGGATCTGGCTCAACTTTACGGGTGTGGTCATCTCGCTGGTGATCGCCTACCTGGTGTCGGGACTTACAAAAGTTCCGGCCAAGACCGAGACAGGCATCGATTTTAAGATCAAGCGAAGTGATATTTTCTCGAAGGAAGTCTATATTTTGAGTGCCTTTTTTGTACTAATAGTGGTGTTCAGCTTTTTCATTCCTCAAATCTTCGGATAGGATGAACTTTGTGATCGCACCGGATACCTTTAAGGATTGTTTGACTGCTTCGGAAGTGGCTCAGGCTATGGAACAAGGCGTACACAATCTGGATCCCAATGCACGCTGTTTCAGGATCAACGCTTCGGACGGTGGGGAGGGTTTTCTGAATGCTGTGGCCCAGTATGTTTCCGAAGTAAAAACCATTACCATTCCAACAGTGGATCCGTTAGGACGCCCTATTAATGCTGCTTATTTATTCGACGAGGCCAACCACACGGCGTATGTCGAACTCGCACGAGCTTCGGGGATCGAACTTTTGACTGAGGATGAGCGCAACCCGATGTATACCTCCACCTTTGGAACAGGGATGCAGCTACAGCATGCCATAGCTAAGGGAGCCAGAAAAATCTACCTTGGGATTGGTGGAAGCGCCACCAACGACGGGGGTGCGGGGATCGCGAAAGCACTGGGATTTGATTTTTTCGATAGCAACGGGGGAGCAGTGATGCCCACCGGACAAAATCTGGCTTCTGTGCATAGCTATCAAAGACCTAAAGACTGGTTGGGAACTACGCGGTTTTTTGCCGTGAACGACGTGCTGAACCCGTTGTTCGGTCCAAACGGAGCGGCCTTCACCTACGCCCGTCAAAAAGGTGCCAGCGAGCAAGAGATCGAATTGTTGGATCTGGGTTTGCAAAACCTCGATCGGGTAGTGAGTGCTTCGTCTGGAAAGAGCAGTGCCAATCTGGAAGGATCCGGAGCCGCAGGTGGAACTGCCTTTGGCCTTAAGAGCTTTTTAAATGCCGAGTATATCAGCGGCGTTTCATTTGTGCTTGAATTGTCCAACTTTCGGGCCCTTTTGTCCGAACACAAGATCGACGCCATCATCACTGGCGAAGGGAAGATCGACCACCAAACTGCTTTCGGAAAGTTTATCTACGGCATCTCACAAGTGGCAGCAATGAATGGCATTCCTGTTGTAGCCGTTTGCGGAAAGCTGGACGCAAGTGATTCCGAAGTAAAAAAAATAGGACTCTCAGGAGTTGCACAACTATACGACCCCGTGCAACCTCCCGCTTACAGTTTTGAAAATGCCGCTCGATTGATCACGCAACATACGGAAAGCCTGCTTCGGGATCTTTTGACCTGAGCAGTTATTCTATAACGAAAGTTTGTTTGTATTCCTGTACTACGGCGAAATAACCCAACGCAAAATTATCGATATCCTCGGTGTTGTCAAACGTCCCATTATTGTCGATATTGGTTGCATTGATGAAGTTCCCGCGTACGGTAATTGACGGCGTATTGAAGGGGCCAAAATCACCCTCACTTTGTTCGATGAGTTTGTCCATATAATTGGCAAAATCCTCATCGGCACCCATGATGCTTATTTCGGCTTCGTCGCCTGCCTCGAAGGCCTCGTCGTAGAAATAGGAGAAGGAGAACTGTTGTCCCTGGTAAAATTCGTCCTCGGTAACGAGGAAATTCCCAAAATCGAAATCGAATACATAAAAATCGTCCCGATCACCATTGTCGGTAAAGGTAAGGATGATCTCTGTGTCGTCTTCATCAAACAATCCACCTTCGCCTAGCACTACCGAATCCAGTGGTACGGTAGGCACGAATTGGGCATTGGCCACAAAGAACTGGTCCTCAAAATCGATCTGGAGGAACAAACGTCCCCGGGTAAGGTAAGAGGTCGGAAAAATTCGAGTATAAATGCCGGTTCCGGGATCTTGCTCGATCAATACCGGGGGATCCGTACCACCCAGCGGGAAATCCAAATTGGATAAGGTGATCTGCTCCAAATTGGCCGGAGGCAGTGATTCGAAGAACGAATTGGTCTGACTCACCTTCACGGTCACCAGTGTATTGGCCTGGAGTGTGTCTACTCGTATCAGGGCCAGCAATTCTCTTTTTCCTGGTTTTACGATGAGGATATCAACGTTGGCGACGAACTGGATATAAGCATTATGGGCGTGGATGAGGATTTTGCCG
>JBCCHR010000385.1:0-3183 GCA_039028655.1 Bacteroidota bacterium | reverse complement strand
TGCAGAATCTGCGCCCAAATTGGGCAAGACGGGTGACTGTCGCTATAATCTTACATTTTGTGAATACTTTAACGTTCCCAAAAATCGGTTCATAACTTCTTGATTAAAATTTGACAAACCCCTCGAAACCAGTGCTGATGCGGGTTACCTTTACGGCGATCTAAAATCCTAATCCCCACAGAATTGGCCCTCAATTTGGCCTTAACAATTTTTAACACACATCATATAGAAAGAGTAAAATATTTCGTACTTTTGCACGCTAAAATTAAACCGTCTTAGATGGTTGAAATTTTGACTCAAAATGAAACGTAACTTTTTGCGAATCAATTTAGTTATTCTTGTGGTTGCCATGGTGACGGCAGGATTTTCTTCTAGAAACGGGGTGGATTTGTCACACTATAAAGTTGACGATGATGCCATGTGTTTCTATGTGCCTACCGAGGAGGAAGTGCTCAAAGAGCGAACGGAAGTTCGTTTTCAGCTATTCCTCGGAAAGACGTATGTTGGTTTTAAGGAAGCACTGGGATTTAAGGAGTCTCAAGGCCGTTACTTCATCACCAACGAATTTGGATATATGGGTAAATACCAATTCGGTAAAGGTACCTTACAAATGATCGGTATCAAGAATACAGATCGATTCCTCCACGATTCGAGATTGCAGGAGCTGGCTTTCACGGCCAATGCTTCTCGCAACAAATGGATCTTGCGTCGCGATATCGACCGCTATGTGGGACGATATATGAACGGGGTGAAGATCACCGAGTCGGGGATTCTCGCAGCGGCACACCTGGCCGGAGCCGGTAACGTTAAGAAATACCTTAGAAGCGGAGGGGCGATCCAGTTTCAGGATGCCTTTGGTACCTCTATCCGATATTACCTGAAAAAATTCTCGGGCTACGACACTTCGTTTGTGCGTGCCAATAAGAGTCCGAAGGTACTCTAATTCAGAAAAAATAAAACAACAACTCGGCGGTGCGGTGTCCTTGGATGCTGCACCGCTTTTTTTCGTCCCAATTTGAATGTATTTCCGGTATCTACTTTTGAATAATGAAGATGGTGGGCCGCTTATTAAGGTCTACCTTCGTCTTTTTCCATGCTTCGGCCGTTTGGGTTTTGATATACTCGGTAGGAAGGGATATGTCGCAGGCAACACATAGCTTGCTCTGCGGTTGCAAGGTGTTGAGTAGGCTCTCGAGCATTTGATTGTTGCGGTAAGGTGTTTCAATGAAGAGCTGCGACTGCGAGCTATCGTGGGACAAATGTTCCAGACGTTTGATCTCCTTTCGGCGTTCTCTTTTGTCGATGGGCAAATACCCGTTAAAGGCGAAACTCTGCCCGTTAAAACCGCTGGCCATCATACCCATGAGTATGGAGGAAGGTCCCACAAGAGGAACTACCTTGATGCCTTTGAGGTGGGCTTGTTCGACCACAGCGGCACCGGGATCTGCGATTCCGGGACAACCGGCGTCACTCATGACGCCCATGTCTTTTCCTTCCAGGCATGGATCCAGCATTTCCGGGATCTCTGAGGTGTCTGTAAATTTGTTGATGATCGAAAAATGCAGATCGGGTTGCGATTTTCGAGGTACCATACTCTTTATAAACCTTCGGGCATTCTTTTCGTGCTCTACAATATAGTGATCGATCTCTTCCAGAGCCTTTTTGACAGAAAGCGGCAATACCTCCAGCGGTGCAGTTTCTCCCAATGTGCAAGGAATCAAATAGAGGTTACCTTTTGGGGTGTCCATAGCGGATGTTCGATTGGGTTTGGTTTGATGATTACGACAATTTCAGCTCTAAAATACTAAAAAAAAGTCGCCCTTTCCGGATGAGTCATTGCATCAGGAAAAGGCGACTTAACTAATCGTATTCAACAATTTGAGGTTAACGAACCATCAATTTTTTAACAGCTACACCGGTTTCAGTAGCAATTCGTACCAGGTATATTCCGCTGGCAAGGGCATCGGTGGACACGCGCAATAGCTCGTTTTGCACATTGTTTTCAGCAAAAAGAACACTTCCCTTCAGGTCCACGATCTCTACTGTCTCCAGTTGGGTATTCGTGGCTCGAATAGTGAATTGTCCATCGGTAGGGTTGGGATAGAGGGTGACCTGGGAGGACGCAACATCATCTGTACCAAGTACTTCTCCAACGATCCTCTGGATATTTCCGCTGTAATTTACGATATACAATTCGCCATCAATGTCTTCACCCAGGGCGGACCAGTTACCGCCAAAGGTTCCGAGGTTGTTAAAATTATCATCGGGATCTACCGTTACGATAAGTCCTGTGATAAAATCGGCTGCAAAATAATAGCCCATCATATTGGCATAGGTATCGCCGCGGTACACATAGCCGCCTGTCACCGATCCACCGGTCGGGTGGGGGAATTCGGCGATTGGAAATGTGAGTTCGCTCGGGTCCGGGCAATTTGTGGTATTGAAGGGCAGGTTGCCTTCATAACAGCGCCAGCCATAATTGAGTCCTGCTTCGGTGCTGGCCGCCCTGTTGATCTCTTCCCGGGATCCTTGTCCTACGTCGGCGATCCAGATATCCCCAGTGTCGCGATCAAAGGAAAACTTCCAGGGATTTCTAAGGCCGTATGACCAAATTTCCGGTGCATTGGGCGGGTCGTTGGCAAAGGGGTTGTCGTTCGGGATTCCGTAATTATTTCCACCTTGGGGGTTGTCAACATCTATACGCAACATTTTTCCCAAAAGGAGTTCGGTATTTTGAGCGCGATTACCAGGGTCTCCACCACTTCCACCGTCACCTGAAGCAATATACAGGTATCCGTCGGGGCCAAAGTTCATAGAGCCCGCGTTGTGGTTTGGAAAGGGTTGATTGAACCCAATAATCTGCAGTTCGGAATTGGCATTGGCAATATCCGGATCACCTGCGCTTACCGAAAATCGAGAGACCTGAGTATCGCCCGAAGAGTCGGTATAGTTCACATAGAAATAACCGTTCGTGGCATAATCGGGGTGAAAAGTAAGGCCCAGGAGCCCTTTTTCACTTCCGGTATCGATGAGTCCAGAAATATTAAGGAATGGAGTGGCGTTGGTAGTTCCATCGGAATTGAGGATCTTGATACGGCCTCCTTGTTCTACAACGAACAGGCGGTCGTCTCCGGCATGCTTAATATCGACAGGCTGAGAAAAACCGCTGGCAAATGATTCGAG
>JBCCHR010000384.1:0-3184 GCA_039028655.1 Bacteroidota bacterium | reverse complement strand
GGACGACGCAGGAGACTCCTGGACCAACATTGGGCTTGAGGAAAGTCATCACATTGGCCGGGTGGTGGTCGACCCTGACGACCCCGACCGTGTTTTCGTGGCTGCAGCAGGAAAATTGTACGGTTATAATAGCGAACGAGGCGTGTACCGCACCACCAACGGTGGAAATACCTGGGAACAGGTACTTTTTCGAACCGATTCGACCGCCGCTATCGATGTGGCAATGAATACCCAAAACACCGACATATTGTTCGCCACCCTGTGGGAGCGTACACGTAAACCATGGATCCGTGACTACGCAGGAATTACCAGTGGTCTTTATCGCTCCATGGACGGAGGAGATACCTGGACCGAATTGGGAGCCGCCAACGGACTCCCCGCTCCAAGCACCCAAACCGGACGTATTGGTGTGGCCATTTCAGAATCGAATCCATCCATCGTCTATGCACGATATACCACCAACCCGATCACCAATGTGTTCAACGGACTCTACAAATCGACCGACAATGGAGACAACTGGACCCTGGTAACACTGAACGAAATTAGTGGCGTGGACGCCAGTTTTGGGTGGTATTTTGGTAATATTCGCATCAATCCGGAAGACCCGGACGAGGTATATGTACTGGGACAGAGCCTACAGCGTACTTTCAATAGCGGTGGGAACTGGCAAGGTGTGAATGGCTTGCACGTGGACCACCATGCCATGGAATATTCGCGTAGCAATAATGATATGATGCTGGAAGGAAATGACGGAGGTATCTACATTTCGGAAAATGGCGGGAATAACTGGACCAAATTCACCAACCTGCCCCTCACTCAATTCTATAATATTGAAGTGGATTTCCTGCAACCGGAACGTCTGTATGGAGGAACGCAGGATAACAATACCATCCGAACCCTGACTGAAGGCACCAACGACTGGGAATCGATCATTGGTGGTGACGGATTTCACGTATTGGTAGACCCCAGCGACAACAGTTTTGTGTACGGTGAGTCTCAGTTTGGAAACCTACGCCGATCTACCGACGGCGGCAATAACTTTCAAAGTGCTACTTCGGGAATAAGCGGTGGTGATAGAAATAACTGGAACACACCCGTAGCACTCTCACACTTCGATCCGGAGGTGATGTACTACGGCACCAACCGTTTATATACCTCCGATCGGGCCGTTTTTTGGACGGTGATGAGTCCCGATCTAACCGACGGGCAGCACCCCAGCGGTGCCGGAAGCTATGGAACCCTTACAGCCATTGGCCCATCGCATCTCAATACCAACACCGTCTATACCGGGAGTGACGACGGTAATGTGCATGTCACCTTCGATGCCGGAGTAACCTGGGAAGATATAGGCGATGGCCTGCCAAAACGATACGTGACATCAGTGACAGTATCTCCGGACGACGACCTTACGGCTTATGTTACTCTTTCGGGATACACGGTGCTGGATTATACCCCTCATGTGTTCAAAACCACAGATGGTGGCCAAACCTGGGAAGACGTTTCGGGTAATTTGCCAAGCATTCCTGTAAACGATCTGTTGATCTACCCACAAGGAAATGACGACCCATGGTTGTTTGTGGCTACCGATCTTAATGTCTGGTGGTCGGCCAACGATGGCGACAGCTGGACCATTGTAGGGGACAACCTTCCGCTTACGCTCACTCGCGATCTGAAGCTACATGAGCCTACAGAAACGCTCTATGCTGGCACCTACGGGAGGTCCATGTTTAAATTCGATCTGAGTCAGTTGATCCTCAATGCCGAAACCTACGCGATCGAGGACAACGCACTCGTGCTGTATCCAGTTCCGGCGACCACCGAGATCAATTTGCAGCATCGCTTATCTGCCGAAGGATCGATTCAGTTGTTGGATGTTTCCGGAAGGCTGGTGAAGACCTTGTATCATGGAGATCTCACTTCGACCAATTCTCGGGCTTTTTCGGTGGCCGATCAGGCTCCAGGAGTTTATTTCGTTCGTGTGCAAACGGCAGCCGGAACATTGGCGAGGAAACTCATTATTCAGTAAAACAAAAAGACCTTGAAAAAAAGGATCGATCTCGACCAATGGCACCGGAAGGAGCATTTTAATTTCTTCAGCAAATTTGATGAGCCCTTCTTTGGAGTGACGGTGAATGTAGATTGTACGCAGACGTATGACGCCTGCGAGGGCACGGATGATTCTTTTTTTTCTAAAATATCTGCATGCATCGCTCACCGCTGCTAATGCGGTTCCGGCATTCCGACTGCGTATCCAGGAAGGAGAGATTTACGAATACGACCAAATCCACGCCTCTCCAACGATTGTAAGACCGGATGGTACTTTTGGGTTCTCGTATATGGACTTCCATCCCAAATTCGAACGTTTTCAGGCCGAGGCCAGAAAGGCGATCGAAGTCGTGCAAGCTGAACAAGGCCTGCTCCCGGCAGTTTCGGGTGAGGCAGTCATTCATTATTCCTCATTGCCGTGGTTGCGATTCACTGCCTTGTCGCACGCAAGGAGTTTTTCCTTTCCCGATTCGGCCCCAAAGATCTCGTTTGGAAAAGTTGTGCAGGAGAACGGCAGACGCACCATGCCCATGTCGGTGCACGTGCATCATGGGCTGGCCGACGGTAGCCACGTAGGAGCCTATGTAGAAAAGCTGGAAGCGATCCTATAATAGATCGAGCATCTCGGAGGCTGTCTCAAGATGACGGAAGTTGGGGTGTGATACAGGTTCGTTCACGGTCTCATGCAACCAGGTAGTGTGGAACGGGATATGAAAAGCGTGCGCACCAATGGCCAATACCGGTAGAATGTCACTTTTTACCGAATTTCCAACCATGAGAAATTCTTCTACTTCGATATCCAGGTGTCGCACTAATTTTTTATACTGAATTTCAGTTTTATCGGAGACGATCTCGATATGATGAAAATAAGGCTCCAGGCCGGACTTAATCAATTTGCGTTCCTGATCCAGAAGGTCTCCCTTAGTGACCATGACCAGGCGGTATTGGGAAGAAAGGACAGCCAGCGTTTCTTCGATCACATCGATCAACTCGATCGGAGCTTCCAACATCTTCTTACCTCGATCCATAAGTATGTTGATCGTAGCCATGGGAACAGTGCCACCAGAAATTTCAATGGCTGCCTCTATTAGTGAGAGCGTAAACGGCTTGATCCCATAACCGTACAACGGAAGGTTTC
>JBCCHR010000383.1:0-3185 GCA_039028655.1 Bacteroidota bacterium | reverse complement strand
TGACGCTAGAAATCGAATTACATCACTCCCGAATTTCGATTTACGCTTTTTGATTTTCTTAACATCGCATTTTGTACTTTTGGTAAAAATTGCTGAAAAACTATGGAAGAACAGGTCATTCTTGTGAATGAAAATGATGAAAAAATTGGATTGATGCCCAAAATGGAAGCCCACGAAAAAGGCTTACTTCATCGGGCATTCTCCATATTTATATTCAACGATAAGCAGGAATTACTGTTGCAACAACGCGCTTTGAGCAAGTATCACTCCCCCGGATTGTGGACCAACACATGTTGTAGTCATCAGCGGGATGGTGAGACTTCGCTGGAAGCAGGTAAGAGAAGGCTGCAGGAGGAGATGGGATTTACGGTTCCGTTGCGGGAGACTACCTCGTTTATTTACAAGGCACCTTTCGATAACGGATTGACCGAGCACGAACTGGATCATATTTTGATTGGAAGTTTTGACGGGGAGCCTGTCATCAATGAGGTGGAAGTAGCCTCGTGGAAATGGATGCCCCTGGAGGATGTTCGGAGCGACATGGCTGCAAATCCAGGGCAGTATACGGCTTGGTTTAAGATCATATTTGATAAATTTTACAATTACCTTAAGGTATGAGTTTGACTGTTTACAGAAGGGCACATTTTAACGCAGCGCACCGATTGTATAGAAGCGATTGGAGTGATGAGCGGAATAATGAGGTATTTGGAAAGTGCAACAACCACAATTACCATGGTCACAATTATGAATTGGAGGTAGGAATAACCGGCGATGTAGATACTGAAACCGGCTATGTGATCGATCTGGGCCTGTTGAAAAGAATCATTCGGGAAGAAGTGGAAGAGGCCTTCGATCATAAGAATCTTAATCTGGATGTTCCTGAATTTAAAACATTGAATCCTACGGCCGAGAATATCGCTATCGTGATATGGAACAAACTTCGAAAGAGGATGGATTCGAAGTTTGAGATAACGGTCAAATTATTCGAAACTCCAAGAAATTTTGTTGTTTACAGCGGATAGCGGGCACCGGAACAACCAATGACTGCAACCACCACCTATGAATCTACCCCAACTTTATCCGTTACTATTCAAACCACAACTTCAACCCAAAATATGGGGAGGCGAACGATTGGCGGCAGATTACGGCAAAAGATCTTCGGGTAAGATTGGTGAGAGCTGGGAAGTTTCGGGCGTGGAAGGGCATGTTTCCCTGGTCACCAACGGGGCATTGGAAGGACGTCCGCTTAACCATTTGATCGCTAGTTATGGTCCTGAGTTGTTAGGCAAGACGGTTTTCGACACCTTTGGGAAAACATTCCCGTTATTGATCAAATTCATCGACGCCAAAGAAGATCTTTCGGTGCAGTTGCATCCCGATGACAAGATCGCCAAAGAGCGGCATAATTCCTTTGGAAAGACCGAGATGTGGTATATTTTAGATGCTGAAGAAAATGCGCGTTTGATCCTCGGTTTCAATGTCCCAATGGACAAAGAGCAATACCAGGAACATTTGGCGGCCGGTACCTTGACCGAAGCATTGCGAGAGGTTCCTGTTGTACCGGGCGATGCCTTTTACATCAAACCGGGCACGGTGCACGCCATTGGCGCCGGGACAGTATTGGCAGAGATTCAGCAAACTTCGGATATTACCTATCGAATTTACGACTGGGATCGTCCCGACGTGGATGGAACCATGCGCGCATTGCACACGGAACTGGCACTGGATGTGATCGATTTTTCCTCTTCTTCGGAAGCGGAACTGGCTTATACAGCGATAGCGGACGGCGCTGCCGGTATTTGCACAAGTCCCTATTTCGAAACCAAACTGCTGCAACTTTCAAAACCCATGACGCGATCGGTGCGAGACATTGATTCTTTCGTGATCTATATGTGTACCGAGGGAGCGGTAGTGGTTACAGCCATGGGGCATTCAGAAAAAATAAAAAAAGGAACCACCTTGCTGGTTCCTGCCTGTGCCGAAACCGTTGAACTAGATACCGAAGGGGCGACGCTTTTGGAAGTTTATGTCCCCTCAACACCTTAAAAAATAGTACTTTTGCTTAAAATTATCATAGCATGGCAAATATTCGCAATTTAAAGAAAGACATCAACTATGTGCTCGGTGATATCATTGGAGCGGTAAGTGAATGGCAACACCAAAACCCGGATAAGGATCTGAAGAAGTCCGAAAAGATCATCGATGAGGTGATCGACACCTTCGACGACCTTATCGCCAAGGTGAATGCGAAAAATATCGAAAATAAGAAACAACATTTTAAGGCTATCGGGGCCGAACTCGAAGAAAAAGGCAGGAAATTGATCGATAAGCTCAACGCCCTCTGATCAATCCTGTCGACGAGATTGTATAAAAGACTCCAATTCCTTACCGTATTTGGAGTCTTTTATTTTTGGGGTAAGCGAGGCGTGCACGGTATCCAGAAAACGCAGGTTGAGGTCGAAAACCTCGGTGAGCATGAGGTACGGTGCAATCTCGAAGTCGTTGTTATTTTTGGCAAAATTGACCGATGCGAGATAGGTATTCTTAAGCAAACGGTCCTGTTGTTTTTTGATCACTCCAACCATCGAATCGTTTCCTTCCTTTAATGCATTGAGCTCTAGTTCGATCAATTCGAGGTTTTGATCTCCATACCGCTTCATCAGCTTTTTATAATCGTCCCATTTCTGTTGGTTCATCGAGCCACTTACCTTCATGTCGGATGCAAAATTCTCCAAGGTGGTTTCTAAGGTAAGTTCGCCTGCTTCGGCAAAGAAAGGCAATCTTTTGATCACGTTGGAACTATCTTGAAAACTCATCGTGAGGTAGTAAACCTGCGGTTCGGTGATGGTTTCCGTAAAAACAAAATTCGAATTCCCATCCACCACCATTGAATCGACACTTTCGAAGACCGTGTCGTTCAATTTCTGTAGCCACAGATGTCCCTTTCTTAAGCCGGTTACCTCCCCACTTAAGCGCATTTTCGTTTCGGAGTCGTTTCCACAACCGGTGGCAAGAATAATACCTGCCAGCAAAGCAAAAAAATAACACATGGGTGTGTTTTTATTATTAGGCAAATAAGCGAAAATAAAAAGCAAATATCAAATTTATTATAATTAAATACAAAAAAAAAAAAAATAAAAAAAAAAAACATTTTATTATAAGTAAAAACAAAAAAAAAATATAAT
>JBCCHR010000382.1:0-3188 GCA_039028655.1 Bacteroidota bacterium | reverse complement strand
TCGCCCTTTGGCGTCTACTTTACATTCATAAGTTCCAATCAAATTTATCACGTGAGAATAAGGTTTACCTATTATAAGATTCAAATATATTGAAAAAATTACCACATTTTACCACATTTTACCACTTTGTTGATAAGTTTTCCCACACCACCCTTAACGGAGGGCACTTTTAGCTCGCTGTTAATTGATTTTCAATAGGTTATATAAATAAGAGAATTAACGTTTTCAACACCTCAACGGCTTGCAGGGTTTCACTAAAATTTATGTACTTTTGTTTGACTATTTTAACTAACCTGAATGTCGCATACGCTTAATAAAGAAGGGAAGTATTCGTATCTGGAAATAGGTGAAGGAACCCCTATCATTATCATGCACGGTCTTATGGGAGGCCTGAGTAACTTTGACGGAGTGATCGATTTCTTTCCGGACAAAGGATACAAGGTGATCATTCCCGAATTGCCTATCTATAGCATGCCCATCCTCAAAACGAATGTGAAGAACATCGCCATCTTCGTTTCCGAGTTCATCGAACATAAAGGATACGAGGAGGTTATATTATTGGGGAATTCGTTGGGTGGACACATCGGCTTAATGGTTACCAAGTTGTTCCCCCAGAAAGTGAAAGCCCTCGTGATCACAGGGAGCTCCGGGCTTTACGAAAGCGCCATGGGAGAAACCTACCCAAAGCGAGGAGATTACGACTACATCAAGAAAAAGGCCGAAAATGTGTTCTACGATCCGGCAGTAGCCACCAAGGAGATCGTGGACGAGGTATATGCCAGTGTGAACGACCGCAACAAGCTTATTCGCACCCTTTCCATTGCCAAAAGTGCGATTCGGCATAATATGGGAAAAGACTTGCCCAATATGCATACCCCAACCTGCATTATCTGGGGTAAGAACGACAACGTAACACCTCCAGAAGTGGCCGATGAATTCCATCAAAAGCTACCCGATTCCGATTTGTACTGGATCGACAAATGTGGGCACGCAGCCATGATGGAACATCCCGACACCTTCAACGACCTGTTATACGGTTGGTTGCAAAAACGCGAGTTCTAACTCGATCCACCTGAATTATCACTTCAGAATAAAACACAAGAGCCTTGAAAATAACATCGGCAGAATTTGTAATGAGCAATAGCGATGTGGCCAAGTGCCCCAAAGATCGCTTGCCGGAATACGCATTTATCGGACGAAGCAACGTGGGAAAGTCGTCCCTCATCAACATGCTGATGCAACGAAAAAGCCTCGCAAAAACCTCGGGACGTCCAGGAAAAACTCAGTTGATCAATCACTTTCTCATCAACAAGAACTGGTTCTTGGTCGACCTCCCGGGCTATGGGTATGCCCGAGTTTCCAAGAGCACAAAGAAGGTATTTCAGAAGTTCATCACCCAGTATTTTGAGAAACGCACCCAATTGGTGCTCGCCTTTGTTTTGATCGATTGCAGACACGAGCCGCAACCCATTGACCTTGAATTCATGCAATGGATGGGAGAAAGTGGGATCCCCTTCTCAATTGTTTTTACCAAGGCCGACAAGTTAAAACCGAACGCGCTTACCAGAAATATTGAACTCTATCGAGAAAAAATGCTTGAAACCTGGGAAGAAATGCCGTTTCATTTCATTACTTCGGCAAGTAAGCGAATTGGTCGGGACGAATTGCTCGACTATATCGATTCCATCAATCGTGAGGTAAACGCTTCCTGATCTCTTCTATGAGTTCTTCTGCGGAAGTAAGCTTATTCAAAGCAGCTGTTGTAATAAGCGGTTCCAAATTACCATCCTGCGCGACGAGTACAATTGGGAACTCGAACTTTGGCAACCATTTCGAACGGAACTCCTGTTTGAATTCATCCTTATACCAAAACTGCATCGGGATATCCGAATGTTGCCGAAAAGCCTTCCAGAGCTCATCTTCAGTAAAATTTCCAAAGGTAATTGCACAGAGGTTGCAGTCATAGGTAGACGGACTCACTATCTTATGAGCACCATCGATGAGCTTGTCTAGCAAGCCCGATTTTGCATTGTAAACAAAGAGTAATTCCATGGTCTTCTGAGTCCTGGTATGGGTTAAATGTAGCATTTATAAACGAAAAGAAGGGAACATCGCTCTAAGAGCGATATCCCCTTCAGAAGCAATCAAACAATTACCTCATTATGAAATCATCCAAACATTAAGAATAATGATCCGTAGTAAAGACCATACCCTTACTGTTTGATCAACTGTTTGGTGACGACGTTCCCGGTTTCGTTGTCTTCCACGTTTATAATGTAAACCCCACTTGGAAGATTGGAAACTGATAGGGTTGTCGTTGAGGCTCCATTGTTGAAAGTAGTTTGTTGTACGCTTCGGCCTGCGATGTCGTACAAGGTTACCTCCAATGCCGTGGACAAATTCCCTGCATAGGTAATATTTACCGTCGACTGCGCAGGATTAGGGAAGATGCTGAAATCTCCTTCCGCAAGCACCCCTTCTGTGGATAGGATACAATCGGACCCTGTGAGGCGAATCACTTCCACAAAATCTTCGGAAATGTCGCTACAATCCTCCGAATCCAACGCGTCCAGTGGCTGCCCTATGAAGGAGGCTCCATCCAGACCGCGATACGACCATCCCCAAATACGGCATACACCTGCTCCGGCACCTTCGAGGTCGATGGTACTCGATGCTGAAATTGCGAGGATGGTATTGTCCGCATCGCTGTCGGTGATCACATAGTTAAATGTGAGATTGGGCGATTCGTTTACGTGTACCACTTCTAGCGGATCGGCAATGCCATCTCCGGCGCAAATGGTCACCGAAGTATCTCCGTTGGCAAGAGTCACCGTTCCACCGTCGGCTTCTTCGCGGATCACCGTAATGGCTTCATCAGAGAGATCGGAACAATCAACTGCCTGAAGATCGGATAACGGACTTCCAATAAAGGACGCTCCATTATCGGCCAATCCACGATAGGACCATCCCCAGATCTGACAAATCCCGGGACCTGCACCGTCCAAGCTAATCGTATCGGAATCGGTAATCGCAAGGATCTCGCTGGCATCCTCGTTGGTGATCACGTAGCGGTACGACAACAAACCGGCAGGAGTGGTGTGACGCACCACAATTGGGTCTGGTCTTCCATCGACACAGATCACAGCCGTCATACCATCGGCAGAGATCGATGTGGTGTTATTTGGATT
>JBCCHR010000381.1:0-3190 GCA_039028655.1 Bacteroidota bacterium | reverse complement strand
CTCCAACAAGGCCTGTAAAACAACGATACAATTTGCCATTCCGGAGAAGGTTGTCTATTTAAAATTCGGCATTACCCGGTGTTCTGGGATAAGGTATCACATCTCTGATATTGCCCATACCGGATGCAAACTGAACCAGTCGTTCAAAACCAAGGCCAAATCCACTATGTACGCAGGTGCCAAATTTTCTTAGGTCCAGATACCAGAAAAGCTCTTCTTCCGGGATGTCCATGGCCTCCATTTTACCTTTGAGCACATCGTATCGCTCTTCACGCTGCGAACCTCCAACGATCTCTCCGATCCCGGGGAACAAAACGTCCATCGCCCTCACCGTTTTTTCATCGTCATTTAAACGCATGTAGAAGGCTTTTATTTTGGCCGGGTAATCGAAGAGGATCACCGGTTTTTTGAAGTGTTTCTCCACCAGGAAACGCTCGTGCTCACTTTGTAGGTCGGCACCCCACTCGTCGATCGGAAACTCAAATTTCTTTTTCTTGTTGGGTTTCGAATTCTTGAGGATATCAATCGCTTCGGTATAGGTAACTCGCTCAAAATCATTGGTCACCACGAAGTTCAGTTTCTCTCTCAAGGTCATCTCGCTACGCTGCGCCTGAGGCTTCCCTTTTTCTTCTTCCAGCAATCGCTTCTCCAAGAACTCAATATCGTCCTGGCAGTGCTCCAGCACATAGCGCAATACATATTTGATGAAGTCTTCGGCCAGGTCCATGTTGTCTTTCAGGTCATAAAAAGCCATTTCCGGTTCGATCATCCAAAACTCCGCGAGATGTCTTGTGGTGTTAGAATTTTCTGCACGGAAGGTTGGGCCAAAGGTATAGACCTTGCCCAGTCCCATGGCGTACGTTTCGGCCTCCAGTTGACCACTCACGGTAAGGTTGGTTTCCTTTCCGAAGAAATCTTGCTTATAATCTACTTCCCCTTGTTCGTTCAAAGGTGGGTTCTTTGGATCCAAGGCACTTAGACGAAACATTTCCCCGGCACCTTCGGCATCACTACCGGTGATGATGGGCGTGTTCATGTAATGGAACCCGTTCCGCTGAAAGTAATCGTGAACGGCAAAGGCCAGTTTGGACCGCAATCGCATCACAGCACCAAAGGTGTTGGTTCTAATTCTCAAATGCGCCTCTTCACGTAATTTCTCAAGGCTGTGGCGTTTGGGTGAAAGGATGGTGAGTTTCACCTCTTCCGGATCCGCCTCTCCCAAAATTCGCACCTGCTCGACTTTTACCTCCACGCTTTGTCCGTGTCCCTGGCTTTCGACCAGCGTACCTTCTACCTCGATGGCCGCAGCCACCGTGATCTTCTTCAATAGATCCTCGTCGAAATTCTCAAAATCGACCACACATTGCAGGTTCTTCAATGTGGACCCGTCGTTTAAGGCAATAAAGCGGTTGCTTCGGAAAGCGCGCACCCATCCTGAAACGGATACCGTTTGGCCGAACGATTGGCTCTGGATCAACTCTTTAATTTCTTGCTGTTGCATTTTTTCTTTTTATTCTGAACCCCGGGTTCTGTTTTTTAAGCGGCTCGCGAAGGGATGCCTTGCAGGCCGAGTCCCTTTTGATGCGGGCAAAGATACTTTATTTAATTCTCAAATGGTATTTTCATCCTTTAAATCCAATTCTGTGTCTGGTTCTCCTGTTGGGAGGATTTCCAAGGCAGGCTTCCGCAGGGTTTGCTGGTTGGCAATGCTGCGCTCCAGGGAGAGCAATAAGGACGGCAAAAGTAACAGGTTGGCCAACATGGCGAAAAGTAGCGTGGCCGAAACCAATGCCCCGAGGGCAACGGTTCCCCCAAAACTGGAAATGGTAAATACCGAAAATCCGAAGAACAACACAATGGAGGTATACAACATACTTACACCCGTCTCCTTCAAGGCTGCATATACCGATCGCTTGATCTTCCAATTGTTCACCAGCAGTTCCTGCCGGTATTTGGCCAGAAAATGAATGGTATCGTCCACCGAGATACCAAAGGCAATACTAAAAACCAGTATGGTCGATGGTTTGATGGGAACGCCGAGGAATCCCATTAATCCGGCCGTGATGAGCAGTGGTAATAAGTTGGGAATGAGCGAAACCAAAATCATCTTCACGTTACGGAACATCCACGCCATAAACACGGCGATCAACAAAATAGCCAGAGACAACGACAACACCAGGTTGTTGACCAGGTATTTGGTTCCCTTTTCAAAGATAAATGCCTTTCCGGTGATGGAAACATTATACCTGTCTTCCGGAAATATTTTAGCGATCTTGGCTCGCAGATCTTCTTCGATCCGATCGAAACGGTCGGTTCGCAGGTCTTTCATAAACGTGGTGATACGGGCATACTGTCCAGTGGTGTCTACATAACTCGACAGCAGTCCGGTGCTATTGGCACCGCTTCGTGCATAGGAAAGAATGAAGGTGCGTTCCTGACTATTGGGTAGTTGGTAGTATTCCGGATTGTCGTTGTAGTAGGCCTGCTTGGAGTATTTCACCAGGTCGACAACCGATATAGTTTTGGATAATTCCGGGATCTCCTCCAGGTATTCTTCCAGTTCGTTCATACGTTTGAGGGTGGCCAGTTTTAGCACCCCTTTCTTACGCTTGGTATCGATAAGGATCTCCAGCGGCATGATCCCTTCGTATTCTTTTTCGAAGAATTTAATGTCGGAGAAGAACTCCGCCTTCTGCGGCATATCCTCGATCAGACTTCCCGAAAGACGTATTCTATTGATTCCAACAATACTCGCACACAACAATAGGATCGTAATGGCGTAGATGGCAATGCGATGCTCGCGAACCATGCGTTCCATCCAACTCACAAAGCTTCCGATCCATTGCTTGTTGAGGTGCTTTAAGTGCTTGTACTTGGGCACGGCCATATAGCTGTAAACGATGGGGATAATGAACAAGCTCAACAGGAAGATGGCAATGATATTGATAGACGCCACAGTGCCAAATTCTTTCAGCAGTTTACTGTTGGTGAGGATAAAAGTAGCAAAGCCGGAAGCCGTGGTCACATTCGTCATTAGGGTGGCATTTCCCACCTTGGTGATCACGCGCTGTAGGGACTTCGCCTGGTTGCCATGCGACTTGATCTCCTGTTGGTATTTATTGATCAGGAAGATGCAGTTGGGTATACCAATCACGATGATCAGAGGCGGAATCAACGCCGTAAGCACGGT